>JAMLGI010000010.1 GCA_023958085.1 Solirubrobacterales bacterium
GGTTCATCTCGGTGGCGCTGGCAGTTCCGGCGATGGTGGTGGCAGTCCCGCTGGAGCTGCTCGGGGGACTGTTCCGCAAGGGCGGCACCTACCGGGCCCGGTTCCAGGTCCTCTGACCGGCCCCGGGGCAAGCACTGTCTGACGGCTCAGCCGCAAGTCGATGTCCGGGTTCAGGCCGACCGCCCCGGGAAGCTCGATCCGATCCGCCATCGCCAGGGGGCCTCGTCTCCCGGCGGCAGCCGATAGTGGTTGCGTCCCGGGAGGATCTCGAGCGGCACCAGGCGCGGGGTGTCCTTGAGCAGCAGCCGGGTGCCGGAGGCGGCGGCGATCTCGTTCGGTCCGGCGACGGCGACCCGGCTTTCCCAGCCGAGCGAGGGCCGGTAGATCCAGTAGGTGATCTCATGACGTCCGGTCCCGATCGGACGGATCTCGGTGAAGAAGGTGACGCGGCGGTTGGCGGTCGTGAGGCCGCGGCGAGGGCCGGTAACCGCGCAGCTCGGCTGCTGGCAGTACCGAAAATCGACCGGCACCAGGCCGTTGACCACGGTGACCGGGGGCGCCAGCATCCGGACCGCACGGGCCAGCGACCACCCGTAGGCCGGCACCAGTGGATGTCGGCGGCAGGCATCCCCGCCGCGCGGACCACAGGCGATCCGGTTGGCGATCCGCTGGCCGAGACCCCGGCCCGGCGGATCGTCCGGGCGCAGGGCAGTGAACCCGATCACCGCGGCAAACGCCAGGGCGAGCAACAGGATCAAGCCGACCGACTCGACCGATGCGCTGCCCCGCATCCGCTCCGCGCCGCGGTGGCGGACATCAGGATCGGCTGGGGTGGAAGGCACTGGACTCCGGCTCATGCCACGACGCTACGCAGTGCCCGCTCACAAATGGTGCGCGAAAGGTCGCATCTCGGTGACGGTCTCTGAACGAAACCCCGCCGTCCAACGGTGGGGCCAACCGGTGCCTACACGGATACCTACGGGCCCCACCCCTGAAGGATGAGCTTGGGTGGGGCCAACCGGTGCCCATGCGGATACCTGCGGGCCCCACCCTTGGGGAGGGGTGAGTGGGGCATGCGGGTTTGGTGCCGGGTCGTCCGGTCGGGTAAATTGAGTTGATGGAAGGTTCCCCATTCGATTTTCTCGGTGACCCGGATGAGCTGCAGCGTCGGATGCAGGAGATGGCCGAGCAGATGCAGTCCTCACAGGAGGTCGCATGGGCCGATAACGCGATCAAACTGGCGGTCGAGATGACCGTCGCCTCGATCGGCCGTCTCAACACAACCGGCGGCACCGACGAGCAGGCGATGCAGGTCCGCGACGCGATCCGGGTGATCTTCCCCGAAGCAGTCACCCTGGTGCGCGAGGCGCGTCAGGGTCTGCGCTGATCCAGCCCGCGGAACCCCGCCAGCGTGTCGAGCGATCTCAACGCCAACCAGCAGGGTGACGGCCCGGCCGTCGTCCTGATTCACGGGACCGGGACCGACTCGACGGTCTTCAACCCGGCGGCCGGAACCCTGGCTGAATCGTTCCGGGTGATCAGCTTCGACCGTCGCGGCTGGGGCGGTTCACCGGCCGGACCGGAGTACCGCAAGACCTCGATTGCGGAACACTCGATCGAGGCCGCCGGGACGATCCGACGGTTCACCGAGGGTCCGGTAACCGTGGTCGGACTCGGTTTCGGAGCCGTGGTTGTCCTGGAGCTCGCCCTGGCCGAGCCGGAGCTGGTCGCCGCGGCGATCCTGATCGAACCGCCGCTGTTCGACGCGCTGCCCGCCGCCACCGGCGGGATGTCAACCGATGTGGAGGCGATCCGATCCGCCGCCGGTGAAGGTGGCGAAACGGCCGCCTACGAACTCTTTCTGGAAGGGAGACTTCCGGTCCTCGGGGCCGGGGCAGATCGATTCCTGCCCGTGGCCGACCGCCGACCCGCCGCCGCCCACACCTTTCTGGTCGAGTTGCCGGCCCCCACCGCCTGGCCGCTCGACCCGGTTCGGCTCGCCTCCCTGGAGGCCGAGGTGACGGTCGCCACCTGTCCCTCCACACCGCCGCTTCTGATCGAGGCGGCGGACAGCCTGATCGGCCGGATCCCCGGAGCTACAAGAGTCACCACCCGTCAGGAACCGACCGAGGCCCCCGCCGAGCTCCTGCCCTGACAGGGATCGACCAGCGCCGGATGTCTGCGCGATCCGCGTCTCAACAATCGACCCGTGGCTCAACCCATCGAGATGAAACCTGTCGGGGAGAGCTGCGACTTTCCTTCACCTCGATGAACCGGGTGGGCCACTACCAGACGGCGCGGTGTTCTTCCATCACCCCTGATCCGGTGGCCAGCTCGATCCCGTCGAGGGAGCCGGTGAAGGCGCCGAAGCGGTGGGTGTACTCGGAACGGACCACCAGAAAGTTGTCCTTGCGGCGGCGTTCGGCCCCGGCTCCCGGTTCGAAGCGTAGTCGGGGCCGGTCCGTCGGGGCAACGTTCCCCGGGCCTGATCCGCTGTCCGGCGCGGCGAAGGCGACCCCGTTGAGGTCGTCGAACTGCACCGGGGCCGGCTCGTACGGTTCGCCGTCAACCCAGACCGCCCGTTCGGAACCGGTGTCCGGATCATTGATTCCGGAAACCAGGTTCCAGGCGACCTGCCTGCCGTCGATCGAGGTTCCCACCCCGGCCGACCAGAGCCAGGCGGTGTACCGGGCCTGGAAGCCGGCCGACTCGTCGTCCACCCCGAACCCGTCCAGATCCCAGGTTCGCCCCGGGGTCTCGATCCGGCCGGTGATCGGCACCCCGGCCCGCTTGCGGGTCCAGCCCCAGCCGTGACCGCTCGGCTGAACCACCTCGACCGGTTCGGCCGGGCCGAGCTCGAGTGAGGCCCGGACCGGTCCGCCGCGCCCGCGGTAATCGAGTTCGGCGTAGTTTCCCTCCAGCGCCACCTCCTGCCGGCCGGGCCGAAGCTGGGTGTGACCGAGGACCGCACCGGTCTCGCGGTCCCAGAACGACCAGAAGCAGTGCCGGGCCGGGCCGATCAGCACCGTGGCCAGGCAGATCATCACCCGATCGCCGTAGAACCCGACGTAGCGCCACCGTTTCCGCAGCGAACCCCGCTGCATCAGAGGCAGTTGCGTCGGTGGCAGCGGCAGATCCGGGCGTCCCGGTCCGGGCCCCCGCCACGACAGAGCCGCCCGTCGCTCGGCCTCGGACCCTCTGGAATTCCCCATGGGCTCTACACTACTTCGCTGATGTCAGCACCAGCGAACACCTCCGAGACCGAACCCGTCGCCGCGTACGATCCAGCCGACGATGCGATGTGCTCCCGCGCCCGGGAGCGATTCACCTCCGAACGTAACCGGCGCCTGCCGCGCCGCAAGGGCCGGCACGACACCCTGCCGAACTTCATCATCATCGGCGGGCTGAAGTGCGGGACCACCTCGATCCACCATTACCTCGGGCTGCATCCGGAAATCCACATGTCGAAGCCGAAGGAACTCAACTTCTTCGCCGCCGAACAGAACTGGGATCTCGGACTGGACTGGTACCGGGGCCGCTTCGACAGCCGCTTCAAGGTCAACGGCGAGTCCTCCCCGCACTACACCAACGGTCCGCGTTTCAACGGAGTTGCCGAACGGATCCACAAGCACATCCCGGACGCCAGGCTGATCTACATGGTCCGGGATCCGATCAAGCGGATCCTGTCGCACTGGGTTCACGCCACCGGCGCCGGGTACGAAACCCGCGAGTTCGAACCGACCCTGGAGCTGCCGGACACCTCCTACATCCACCGCTCGATGTACTGGATGCAGCTGCAGCCGTATCTGGAACGGTTCGACCGGTCGCAGATCGAGGTGATCACCCAGGAGGAACTCGGTCGCGAACAGGACGCCACCATGCGCAAGGCGTTCTCCTTCCTCGAGGTCGATCCCGACTTCACCTCGGAACAGTTCGACCGGCAGTGGGAGAAGTCCTCGGCCAAACATGACGACAAGTACCAGTTCATGGAGAAGCTGATCAAGCTTCCCGGGTTCCGTTCGTTTGACCGGAACTTCGACCGGCTGCCGGAGTCGATGCGCTGGATGGTCGAGAAGCTGGTTCACGACCCCGAGAAGCCACCGGCCCCCAAACCGGAGATCCCGGACGCGCTGATGGCAACCCTGAAGGACCGCTTCCGCGACGATGTGGCGGCCCTCACCGAGTGGACCGGCCGCGAGTTCAACGGCTGGCACGACTACACGGCCTGAGGCGGATCCGGTGAGTTCCCCCGAGCCGGATCGCGACCCGACCGCGGTCACCCGGCTGCTGCCGGACCCGGGGCCGACCGGCTTCGAAGCGGAACTGGCCGAGTACCGGCCGTTCGAACACCCGCATCCGGAACGTCCCTGGGTGGCGGCCAACATGGTCACCACCCTGGACGGGAGAGCCTCGGTCGAGGGCAACACCCGGCAGCTCGGATCCCGGGCCGATGCGGAACACTTCCTCGCCCTTCGGACCAGGTTTGACGCGATCCTGGTCGGGGCCGGAACGATCCGGGCTGAGCGCTACGGACGGGTCATCCGTGACCCCCAGTTGCGAGCCCGGCGGGAGCGGATCGGCCTGCCCCACGACCCGCTCGCGGTGATCGTCAGCGGCAGCCTCGACCTCCCCTGGGATGCCCCGATCTTCACCGACGGCGGCGGACGAATCCTGATCTTCACCCGGGAGCAGCCCGAAACCAGACCGGACACCGCCACCTCGCTCCGGATCGAGTCGATGCCGGGCGGGATCGACCCGGGCGGGATGCTCCGGCACCTGCGCCAGGAACGCGGAATCCGGGCCCTGCTCTGCGAGGGAGGACCTCACCTGCTCGGTCAACTCCTGGAAGCGGATCTGGTCGATGATCTCTTCCTGACCGTCGCCCCGCTGACCAGCGGAGCGGATGCCCCCCGGATCACCGAAGGCGGCGGTCCGGCGGTCCGGAACTTCGAACTGGACCGTGCCCTGCTGGCCGAGGGCGATCTGCTCACCCGTTACCGGCGGGTTCGGCCGGCCTCCTGACTTCCCGGGGCGCGGATACGCTGCCCGGCATGGACTTCGAACCCTCTGCCGAGACGACCGAACTGCTTGAGCGTGTCCGCGAGTTCATGGACACGCAGATCTACCCGCGCGAGGCGGAACTCCACGCCGCCCTCGACGCCGAGGTCAGGGAAGGGGTGCCGTACCCGGAGGAACTGGTCGGGATCCGGGAGCGGGCCCGAGCCGATGGGCTGTGGAACCTCTTCCTGCCCGACGAGGAGTACGGGGCCGGGCTTGAGAACGCCGCCTACGCCCCGCTCTGTGAGGAGATGGGCCGGAGCCCGATCCTCGCCCCGATGGCCTTCAACTGTTCTGCACCGGACACCGGCAACATGGAGATCCTGCTGGAGCACGGCACCGATCAGCAGAAGCAGCGATGGCTCGAACCCCTACTCGAGGGTCGGATCCGCAGCTGCTTCTCGATGACCGAGCCGGCCACCGCGGGTTCGGATCCGACCCTGCTGGCGGCAACCGCCGAACTGGACGGCGACGAGTGGGTGGTCAACGGCCGCAAGTGGTTCACCAGCGGTGCGACCGGGGCAGACCTGGCGATCGCGATGGTGATCACCGAACCGGACGGAAACCCGTACGCGCGGGCCTCGATGATCCTGGTACCGACCGACACCCCCGGCTTCGAGCTGGTCCGTCCGATCCCGGTGATGGGACACACCGGCGGACCGGGTCACGGCGAGATCCAGTACACCGACTGCCGGGTGCCGAAGGAGAACCTGCTCGGCCCACGCGGAGCCGGCTTCCTGATCGCCCAGGACCGACTCGGCCCCGGCCGGATCCATCACTGCATGCGGGCGATCGGCACCGCCGAACGGGCCCACGAAATGATGTGCCTGCGGGCCGCTGATCGGGAGGCTTTCGGCGGACCGCTCTCCGACAAGCAGTTCGTCCAGGAGTTCATCGCCAGCTCGAGAATGGAGATCGACCAGGCCCGGCTGCTCACCCTGAACGCCGCCTGGAAGATGGACCATCTCGGCAAGCGCGAGGCCCGTCAGGAGATCTCGATGATCAAGGTGGTCGCCGCCAACATGGTGATGAACGTGCTCGACCGGGCGATCCAGGTTCACGGCTCGCTCGGGATGACCGACGACACCCCGCTGGCGATCATGTGGCGCTTCTCAAGGATGCTGCGCCTCGCCGACGGTCCGGACGAGGTCCACAAGATGGTGATCGCCCGCCGCGAGGTCGGTCGGGCACTGAAGCGCCGCGAGCAGAGACCCGACTGAACCTGCCTCTGAAAACGACTGTGGTTCACGGTTCGGGACCAGGCTTGGTGGTCAACGGGTCCGGCTCATAGTCTGTGGTTGGGCCGGGCGGTGGGGATCTCGTTGCCCTTCCCCAGCCACACCGCCGAGATCCCCACCACCCGACCATCAACAGGGATCGTGGGTACGGGCAACTCAGTGAACGTGAACCGACCCCTCTCCGTTTGCGGCCTGTTCCACCAGCGTCGCTCCGGCGGGTGGCCGGGTTTTTTGCTTTTGACACCGAGCGGGAGCGAATGTCAAAAGAAAAAACGCGGACAGGACCCGCCGGCCACCAGTCTGGTCCCTCACCGTGAACCATCGGCGTTTCTCCGGCGGGTGGCCGGGTTTTTTGCTTTTCGCACCGAGCGGGAGCGAATGCGAAAAGAAAAAACGCGGACAGGACCCGCCAGCCACCGGGTTGGTCCCCGGCCGGACCCGGATAGGCTCTTCCGGATGGCAGAGCAGCGCTCCCACAGAGGTTCGATCGTGGCCCGGTTCAGGGATGATGTCCGGTCCGGGATCGAGGCGGCCCGCAGCCGGGATCCGGCCGCGGCCGGGGTGTCGGCACTGGAAATTGCGCTCACCTGGCCCGGGGTGCAGGCGGTACTCGCGTATCGACTGGCCCATCGTCTCTACCTGGCGGGCATACCACTGCTGCCTTACCTGATCGCCTGGATCAGCCGGTCGGTGACCGGGGTGGAGATCCATCCGGGAGCCGAGATCGGTGATGGAATCTTCATCGACCACGGCTCCGGGGTGGTGATCGGCGAGACCACCGCGATCGGCCGCAACGTGACCCTGTACCAGGGGGTGACCCTGGGCGGGACCGGCTTCGAGTCGGGCAAACGCCACCCCACGGTAGGCGACAACGTGACGATCGGATCCGGGGCGAAGCTGCTCGGACCCCTGACCGTCGGCGCGAACGCGAAGATCGGGGCCAACACCGTGGTGGTCGAGGACGTGCCCGCGAACTCGACGGTGGTCGGCAACCCCGGACACCCGGTCCGGGTCGAAGGCCGCAGGGTGGAGGGACCGGACGTCGACTGGATCCACCTCCCCGACCCGCTCCAGGACGCGGTCAAGACCCTCTCCGCCCGAATCCGGGAGCTCGAGAAACAGGTCGCCGAGCTTTCCGGCGATCATCCGCCCGAAGGCGAGGATCCGGCCGCTGAACCCCGCCGGGGTCGCTCTCCCGCCGGCGGCTGAGGGTCGCCCGGGCGGCCTCGATCCGGTCCGGCCGAGGCGCTTTATATCCTCGTCAGGTGGAGGCTCTGACACATCCCGACGGGACCGGCCCCGACGGTCTCAACCCGCCGCAGCGGGAGGCCGTCGAGTACGGGGACGGCCCCCTCCTGGTGATCGCGGGAGCCGGCTCCGGCAAGACCCGGGTGTTGACCCACCGGATCGCGCATCTGCTGGGCACCGGCAGGGCGCGGCCGGGGGAGATCCTGGCGATCACCTTCACCAACCGGGCCGCCCGGGAGATGCGCGACCGGGTGGCCGAGATGGTCGGGGCCCGGGTCCGGGCGATGTGGGTGACCACCTTCCACTCGGCCTGCGTCCGCATGCTGAGGGGCGACGCTGAACGTCTCGGCTACTCACGGTCGTTCACGATCTACGACGAGGCCGACTCGGTGAGGATGGTGAAGCGGGTGATGGAGGAACTCGAGATCGATCCGAAGCGCTTTCCGGCAAAGGCGATCAAGTCGGCGATCTCCGGAGCCAAGAACGAGCTGATCGACCCGGAGGGGTATCGCGAACGGGAGGGCTCCTACTTCGAGCAGAAGGTGGCCGCGACCTACGAGCTGTACGAGCAGCGGATGATCGAGTCGAACGCGATGGACTTCGATGATCTCCTGGTCCGGATGGTGAATCTGATGGAGCTTTTCACCGAGGTCAGGGAGCGGTGGCAGCGGGCATTCCGGCACGTGCTGGTCGACGAGTACCAGGACACAAACCACGCCCAGTACCGGCTGCTTCAGCTGATCTGCGGCGAACGCCGGAATCTGACCGTGGTCGGGGACGAGGACCAGTCGATCTACGGATTCCGCCACGCCGACATCCGCAACATCCTCGACTTCGAGCAGGACTTCCCGGACGCCCGGGTGGTCAAGCTGGAACAGAACTACCGTTCGACCGGGACCATCCTCGAAGCGGCGAACGCGGTCGTGGAGAACAACCGGGACCGGCGATCGAAACATCTCTGGACCGACGCCGAGCAGGGGGAGGAGGTGGAACTGGTCCGCCTCGCCGATGAGCACGAGGAAGCCCGCTGGGTTGCGGGCGAGGTCGAGCGGCTGATCGAGGAGGAGGGGATGTCGGCCGACCAGATCGCGGTGTTCTACCGGACCAACGCTCTGAGCCGGGTGCTCGAGGATGTCCTGGTCCGGTTCCAGGTCGGATACCGGGTGATCGGCGGAACCAGATTCTACGACCGGGCCGAGATCAAGGACGCGATCGCGTATCTCCAGTATCTGGCCAACCCGTCGGACACGGTCGCTTTCGGCCGGATCGTCAACACTCCCCGCCGCGGCATCGGCAAGACCACCCAGGCCCGTCTGGTCAGCCACGCAAACACCACCGGGGAGGACATATGGGACGTCGCCTCGGCGGTCGATTCGGTGCCCGGGCTGGGGGCCGCCGCGATCCGTTCGGTGTCCGAGTTCCAGGCCCGGATGGGGGAGCTCCGCCACGAGGCCGAGGATCGGCCGGTGGCCGACACCCTCCAGTCGGTACTGGACCGGAGTGGTTACATGGAGTCGCTCGAGGCCGAACGGACGATCGAGGCCGAGGGCCGGATCGAGAACCTTCGCGAACTGATCGGGGTGGCGGCAGAGTTCGATGCCAACCGCGAAATCGAGGGTGAAAATCACGTCCCGCCGCTGGAGGAGTTTCTGCAGCAGATTTCGCTCTACTCCGAACAGGACAAGCTCGAGGACGGGGAGACCCTGCTCACCCTGATGACCCTTCACAACGCCAAAGGGCTCGAGTTCGACGCGGTCTTCATCATCGGCTTCGAAGAGGGGGTGTTTCCCCACTCCCGTGCCCTCGACGAGGGCGAGGAAGAGGAGGAACGCCGGCTCTGTTACGTCGGGATAACCCGGGCCCGCAAGCTGCTCTACCTGACCAGTGCCCGCACCCGGCGGATCTTCGGGGGAGGGGCGGAAGCCACCGTGGTCTCCCGCTTCGCCGGTGAACTGCCGCCCGCCCTCGTGCACCAGCAGGGTTCCGCGGCCGGAGCCGGGGGCTGGAGCGCAGGTGGAACCGGATCGGCAGCCACCGGACCGGGTCGACGCGGAGTCAGGAGCTATCAGGCCCCTGGTGGCGGTTCACGAGGACGGACTCCGGAACCGATCGCCCCCTCGGTCCCGGTCGAGGTCCGGGTGGGGGATGATGTCGTTCACGCGAGCTTCGGCGAGGGTGTGGTCACCGGCGCCGAGCCGGGCGGAGTGATTATCGTCCGGTTCCGGGATGCGAGCGAACGAAAACTGATGGCCGAGTATGCCCCGATCCAGAAGAAGTGATGTGAAAACGGTGGGCGGCTCCCGCCCGGAAGAGGTGGAGAGTTGAGCGCGATGATCATCGACGGCAAGCAGGTGGCGGCCGAGGTCCGGGCCCGGGTGGCCCAGGAGGTCGCCGGGTTCTCGGCCCGGGCGGGTCGTGCTCCAACCCTGGCCACCGTCCTGGTCGGCGCCGATCCGGCCTCCGAGATCTACGTCGCGAACAAGCATCGGGCCTGTGAAGCAGCCGGGATGCGTTCGGTCCATCACGGCCTGCCGGCCGAGACCCCCCAGTACGAACTGATCGAACTGGTGGCCGCGATGGGGGAGGATGACGGGGTCGACGGGATCCTGGTTCAGCTTCCGCTCCCGGACCAGATCGATCCGGACGCGGTGATCGCGGCGATCAACCCGGCCAAGGACGTTGACGGTCTGACCGCGACCAACGCCGGCCTGCTCGCGACCGGGCGTCCGGGACTCGTGCCCTGCACTCCGGCCGGAGTGATCGAGCTGCTGGACCACTCCGGGACCGTGCTCGAGGGGGCCGATGCCGTGATCGTCGGCCGTTCCAACCTGGTCGGACGTCCACTGATAAGCCTGCTGCTCGCCCGCAACGCCACGGTGACGGTCTGCCACTCCCGGACCCGGGATCTGGAAGCGACCTGCCGCCGGGCGGACGTGCTGATCGCCGCTGCCGGAACCCCCGGTCTGATCGGTGCCGGCCACGTCAAGCCGGGAGCCACCGTGATCGACGTCGGGATCAACCGGACCGAGGACGGGCTCCAGGGCGACGTCGACTTTGATGCGGTGGTGCCGATCGCCGGGGCGATCACGCCGGTTCCGGGCGGGGTCGGGCCGATGACGATTGCGCTGCTGCTGGCCAACACCCTGGCGGCAGCCGGAGCGCGGGGATAGCGAAATGCGCCCATCGGCGGTCAGGATCGACCCCGGACTCCTCCTTGCCGGAGCGGCGTCCCTGCCGCTGATCTTCCTGCTCTTCGGATCCTGGTTCTGCCTGCCGTCCCGTTCGCTCGCCAACGAAGGGGCGATCCTGATCGCCCCTCAGCGTTGCTGGAACGCCTGGACCAGCTTCCAGGTAATCGACCTGCTGCTCCTGTTCACCGCGCTTGCGGCGATTGCAGCGGTGGTGCTGACAACTGTCCGGACCGAGCTTCCGGTCAAGCCCGGACCGGTGCTGACGGTGCTGGCCGGGCTCTGCTTTCTGCTGGTCTGCGTTCGGCTGATCAGTCCGCCATGGGCCGGGGCCGGCCGGGCGACGGCACCGTTCATCGCCCTGCTCTGCCTCGCCGTGATCGCCGGAGGCGGGATGCTCTCGAGCCGCCGCGGGACTACCGTCCGGTCCGCAGGCCACGATCAGAAGAAAGGTCGGGGCGATGGCCGCGGACCGCGACCGGGCAGGCGCCGTACCACGAACGGGACCAGGTCAGAGGCACCGGCATTCAGGGATTTCAACCGGGAAGGGAGACTGTGATGAAAACGAGTCGGGTCCACGGACCGGAGTGGATTCTGGGGGCTGCCGGTGCGGCAATGATCGTGGGACTCTTTCTGCCCTGGTCGGGCGACCACAGCGGACTCCAGTCGTTCGATCTGCTGGTGCTGCTGCTGGCAGTCACCGGGATCGCCGCCCTGGCCGTCCCGCTGGTGGTGTCCGCGAGCCGGCTCACCGACGTTCCGATCGCCTGGGAAACCCTGCTCTGGCTCGCCTCGCTGCTCCTGCTCGCGATCACGGTACTGGTGGTTTTCCTGATTCCGCCGTCGCTCAGTCACGGAATCGGGCTCTGGCTCACCCTGGTTGGTCTGATCGTGGTCGGACTGGCAGGTTGGCGCAGCATCCGACGCGAATCCTGAGTCGTCCCGCCCCTCCCGCGGGAGGTGCGGCCGACAGCCCGGAACCGGCTCCGCTCAATACACTCGACGCCGTGATCGAGCGCGACGAGGTCTTGCATATCGCCCGGCTCTCCCGGCTTCGTCTGAGCGAAGAGGAGATCGGATCGCTGACCGGAGATCTGTCTTCGATCCTGGACCATGTCGGCAAACTTTCCGAGGTGGACATCGAGGGGGTCGAGCCGACCTCGCATGTGGTGCCGCTGCGCAACGTGCTCCGGGACGATCAGCCTCGACCCAGCCTTCCGCCCGAGGTTGCCTTGGCCCAGGCGCCGGATCCCTCCGATGGTGCCTTCCGGGTGCCTTCCCCGCAGGCAGAGGCCTGATCCGTGGCGATCGATCTACTCGCAGCTTCGGCCTCCCGGACCGGAAGGCTGATCGGGGACGGCGAGGTTTCCGCCGCCGAGGTGCTCGACTTCTGGCTGGCCCGGGTTACCGGTGACGACCTGAACGGTTATCTCTGGCGGGCCGATCCGGAGAGCGCCACCCTCGGGGTGGACGGAACCGCCGGAGGAGACGCTGCCGGGGTGCCGGTGGCGATCAAGGACATCTTCTGCACAGAGGGGGTGCCGACAACTGCTGCCTCCCTCATCCTTGAGGGCTACCGGCCGCCATACACCTCAACCGCGGTCAGCCGCCTCGCTGCGGCCGGCCTGCCGATGCTGGGCAAGACCAACATGGACGAGTTCGCGATGGGCTCCTCGAATGAAAACTCCGCCTACGGTGCCTGTCGCAACCCCTGGGACCGCTCCCGGGTGCCGGGCGGCTCCTCCGGTGGGTCGGCGGCCGTGGTAGCCGGCGGTCTTGCCCCGTGGGCGCTCGGCACCGACACCGGCGGCTCGATCCGCCAGCCGGCCGGCTTCTGTGGCATCGTCGGCCTGAAACCGACCTATGGGGCAATCTCCCGCTTCGGGATGATCGCTTTCGCCTCCTCGCTCGACCAGTGCGGCCCGATCACCCGGGACGTCACCGATGCGGCTCTGCTGCTGTCGCTGCTCCAGGGCCGGGACGAGATGGACTCCACCTCGGTCGGGATCGAGGGTGGGGTCGTCGCCCCCACGTCGAAACGCCTCGACGGTCTCCGGATCGGCGTGCCACGGACCCTGATCGGGGGAGGGGGTGGAGCCTGGCGTGACCGCGGTCTTCGGGCAGACGCTGGAGCGGATCGAGGCGCTGGGCGGCGAGCTCGTGGACATCGAGCTGCCCCATGCCGAACACGGCATCTCCGCCTACTACATCCTGGCCCCGGCCGAGGCTTCGACCAACCTCTCCCGTTACGACGGCGTCCGGTACGGCCTGCGTGCCACCGACGAGGACCTGCTCTCGATGTACGAACTGACCCGGGACGAAGGGTTTGGTCCGGAGGTGAAGCGCCGCATCATGCTGGGCACCTACGCGCTGTCTTCCGGCTACCACGACGCCTACTACGGTCGCGCCCAGCGGGTCCGGACCCGCATCGTTGCCGACTTCGATCGTGCCTTCGGTGAGGTTGATCTGATCGTCACCCCGACCTCGCCGACCGTCGCCTTCGGTCTCGGCGAGAAGACCGAGGACCCCTGGACCATGTACCTCAACGATCTGTTCACGGTGCCGATGTCCCTGGCCGGCATCCCGGCGATCTCGATCCCGGCCGGGCTGGCCCGCCCGGCGACCGGCGGTCCCGAGATGCCGGTCGGCTTCCAGATCTCGGCGCCGGCCTTTGCCGAGCAGAAACTGCTGGAGGGTGCTTTCGCTCTGGAGCAGGCGATCGGATTCGACCCCAGCCCGGGCTGGACCGGCGAGGAAGGGAGGCGGAATGAGCGAGTCCCGGGATGGAAGCGGTGATCGGCCTGGAGATCCACGTCCAGCTTTCGACCCGAACCAAGATGTTCTGCGGCTGCGAACTGTCCTTCGGTGACGAACCCAACGTCCACACCTGTCCGGTCTGTCTCGCCCACCCGGGCGTGCTGCCGGTGCCGAACCGGACCGCTGTGGAGTACGCGCTGAAGATCGGCGCGGCGCTCGGCTGCGAGCTTTCGCCGGTCTCCACCTTCGACCGCAAGAACTACTTTTACCCGGACAACCCGAAGGCCTACCAGATCACCCAGGCCGCGATCCCCTATGCGATCAACGGGCGGCTGGGGGAGGTGCGGATTCACCATGCCCATCTGGAAGAAGATGCCGCCAAGACCATCCACACCGGCGGCGCCGGCCGGATCAAGGGCTCGGACGCCTCGCTGGTCGACTTCAACCGCGGTGGCACCCCGCTGGTCGAGATCGTCACCGAACCGGATCTTGGTTCCGGGGCCCAGGTGCGGGAATGGGGCCAGCTGCTCAGGGCCACGATCAAGCAGCTCGGTGTGTCCGACGTGAACATGGAGGAAGGCTCGCTGCGATGCGACGCCAACATCTCGGTGCGACCGGCCGGCTCCACCGAGCTCGGCACCAAGACCGAACTCAAGAACATGAACTCCTTCCGTTTCATCGAGCGCGGGGTGGAGGCCGAGATCGCCCGCCAGAAGGAGCTGATCGCCGCCGGTGGCAGTGTGGTCCAGGAGACCCTGCACTTCGACCCGGCCACCGGCGAGCTGCATTCGCTCAGGTCCAAGGAGGAGGCCCATGACTATCGGTATCTGCCGGAGCCGGACCTGGCTCCGCTGGTACCGACCGCGGAAGAGATCGCCGCCGCCTTCGACTCGCTGCCGGAGCTGCCCGCCGCCAGGGCCAGCCGCTACGAGGAGATCGGTGTCCAGGAACAGGCCGCCCTGCTGCTCTCCTTCGAGACCGACTGGGCCGAGTTTTTCGAGGGTGTGCTGGAGGCTGACGAGACGATCGAGCCGCGAGTCGCCGCCAACTGGGTAACCGGCGAGTTTGCGGCCGAGTTGCGCAAGCAGGATGACCGGCCCCTGGCAGATTCCAGGGTGGCGCCACACTCGCTTGCTGCCCTGATCGGCCTGGTCGCCGCCCGGAAGATCTCGCACGGCGCCGGGAAGACGGTGCTGGAACGGATGGTGGCCGAAGGCGCCGAACCGGGCGAGGTGGTCGCCGCCGAGGGCCTCGAGCAGATCTCCGACTCCGGGGAGCTTGAGTCGATCGTCGAGCAGGCGATCGCCGACAATCCGAAACCGGCCGAGCAGGTCCGCTCCGGTAACCAGAAGGCGATCGGCGCCCTGGTTGGCGCGGTGATGAAAGCGACCAAGGGCCGGGCCGACGGCGGTGAGGTCAACCGCCTGCTCCGCGAAAAGCTCGGACTCTAGATGATTGATTCCTAACTCACCCACGTCCGGATGATCCGTCCGATTCGGCGCATTTCGGCGTCGTCGGGACTCGAACTTGCCACCGGCGAGCCCTTCGCCCTCCTTCTTGAACTGCTAGATCGGACGAACCCCCGGACGCCCTTAGGAACCAATCATCTAGCGGCGCCTCTTCGGCTTCTTCTTCTGTTTCGGAAGCACCCGGATCGTCCTTTTGATCGTCTTCCGGCTGAGGTGGCCGGTTTGATCCATCGAGCGGATCCAGAGCCTGTGAGTCCCGATTGAGAGGCGCCGTACCTTGATCAGCGGCCCGGTGTAAACCGCGTCCTTGCGGTCGAGTCGCACCTTGAACCTCTGGACAGGGGTGCTGCCACTGCCCTTCGCCCGGATGTTCACCGCCCGTTTTCTCATGCTCGCGGGGGGATTCCGGACCAGGCCCACGGTCGGGCTGACCGATCCGCCAATGTTCGGTGAGCGGTAGACCGCGATCGCTTCACTGCCCAGCTGCGGGCCGTACAGGCGTCTCTTCAGGGAAGCCTGGTCGTAGCCGTAGCTGACCACCGAGGTCAGGTAGGTCCGGTCGGCGATCCAGCCGCCGCCACTCGCCCCCTTGGTCATGTCGCAGGGCCACGCCATGTAAGGGGCTGGTGGGGGGCGCAAGTCGAAATCGAGCGAAGCCGGGATGCAGCGGATCAGATCCTCGCCGTCGTACTCCGGGCTGGGCATGACCGGATAGCCGAAGATCTCGACCGTTCGATCGGTGAGTTCGGCGTCGAACTCGATCTTCCGTGCCCCGGTCTGGTTCTGCAGCGGTGAGTCGAGAGCTACGGCGCCGAAATCGTAGCTGTGGGCTTCGGTGTCGGCGCCGCCTTTCCAGTGAGCGGTCGTGGCCAGCCAGGTCGCGTTGAAGGTGCCGAACGGTGCGTTGTCGAGATCGGACCGGGTGTATCCGGGCACGAAGACCATGTCGGTGACCCATTTCCCGAGCGGTGGGTCGTAGACGCAGTGACCGGCGGTGATCACGACGTTGCGACCGCGGGAGTCCACCACCGTGCCGGAACAGACGTACTCCTCACCGTCGAGTCGAAAAAAGAGGCGGCCGTGAGCGCTGTACGGGGCAGCGGAGGGGTCGGTGATGACTTCGCTGGGGGTTGGGTCGAGTTTCGGGGCAGCGCTGGCTCCGGCGCCGGAATCCACGGGCGAGGCCGGTTTCCCGAGTGGGTCGGGGGGGTCGACCGGGAACGGCTTTGCCTCAAGCATTTCCCGTGTGGTCCAGACCGGATCCTGATCGTCGGTGGTGGGGGCGGGGGCCGAGGCCGTGGCACCGGCGGGGGCTGCCGGTGCGGTTTGAAGTTTCACCTGGGAGGCCGTGGGCCCGGCCACCTTGCCGGAGGCCGCCGCTGCGGTGTCGACCCACGCCGAACCGAGCGAGAACGATGCCGCCGCGATACACCCGAGCAGTACGGGCAGCACAGATTCGAAAATTCCCCCCTTGGCCATCTGGTGATCGTAACCCTTTGCGGACCGGGAAGTTCCGGCCGGAATCCGACCCCACGATGCCCGTTCACCGGATCTATACTCGGCAGCATGGCTTGGAACATCGTGATCGCCGGAGGCGGCTTTGCCGGCGCTTCGGTTGCCCGTGAACTTGAGCGCCTCCTGCCTCAGCAGTCGGCCCGGCTGGCTCTGGTCAACGACGTCAACTTTCTGCTCTACACCCCGTTTCTGCCCGAAGCCGCGGCCGGAACCCTGGAACCGCGGCACGTGGTCACCCCGCTGCGTGAAATCGTCAAGCGGACCAACCTGCGTCTGGGGGTGGTGGACAGCCACGATCCGGCGACCCGTACGGTCGAGGTCAAGTCCCATCACGGCACGGTCGACCGGCTCAGCTACGACCATCTGGTCCTCGCACCCGGATCGATCTCGCGGCTGCTGCCGATCCCCGGACTGAGCGAGTTCGGGATCGGCTTCAAGAGCCTTTCCGACGCCACCTATCTCCGCAACCGGGTGATCGAGACCCTGGAGATGGCGAACGCAACCGAGGACACGGCGCTGCGTGACGAGCTGCTCACCTACGTGTTCGTCGGTGGCGGCTACGCCGGGCTGGAAGCGCTGGCCGAGCTTCAGGACTTTGCCGCCGATGCGATGCAGCACTACCCCCGGGCCCGGCTTCACGGGATGCGGTGGGTCCTGATCGACGCAGCCGAACGGGTGATGCCCGAGATCGACCCGGATCTGGCGCAGTACGCGGTCCAGCAGCTGCGAGGACGCGGTATCGACATCAAGCTTTCGACCACCCTGACCGAGGTGACCGCGAACTCGGCCACGATCTCGACCGGCGAGACGATGCCGACCCGGACGGTGGTCTGGACCGCCGGGGTCGCTCCCAGTCCGGGTCTGAAGAACATGGCGGTGCCGCTGGATGAAGGAGGTCGAATCCCGGTTGATTCCTCCCTGCGAGTGGAGGGGATGGACGGAGTCTGGGCGCTCGGCGATGCGGCCGCGGTTCCCGATCCGAACGGTGGGATCTGTCCACCGACCGCCCAGCATGCGGTCCGCCAGGCCAAGGTTGCCGCCGCCAACATCGCGGCCGCGGTCGGGATCGGCGAGCCCCGCATCTTCAACTACCGCAGCCAGGCCGCCTTCGTGAACCTCGGTCGTTACAAAGCGGTCGGCAAGATCGGTGATCGCACCTTCCACGGACTGCCGGCGTGGTGGATGGCCCGCTCGTACCACATGAGCCAGATCCCCGGAGCGGGCCGCAAGATTCGGGCTGTACTCGACTGGACCGCCAGCCTGCCCTTTGCCCGTGACCTCTCGGAGGTCGGTGAGATCGGCCGTCCCGGGGATCTCGATCCGCGGCACTACGAGCGAGGCGGCACCCACCGACCGATCTCGCCACTGGAGTAACCCCAACCCAAAAAGATCAACCAGCGCCGAGGTGTCGATTTTCCGGCATTATGCCGACTCGACGACACCTCGCCGGGGAGCGTTCAGTTCCGGGTGTGGGCAGAATGGGGGTGTGGGATTCTCCTATGTACTCATTGCGTTGCTGTTCGGGTTGGCGACCGGGTTCATCGGCCGTGCCAAAGGCGGCTCCTTTTTCGTGTGGCTGTTGGTCGGGGCGGTCCTGCCCCTGCTCGGCCTGGTCGCAGTCGTGCTCTACCGCAACGAGAGAAACGAACCGGAGCGACGGTGCCCCACCTGCGGCAGGATCCTCAAGCTCTATGTTCAGGTCTGTCCCGGCTGCGGCACCGATCTTTATCTGCCGCCCCCCGAAGAAACCAGAATGCCCTAACAGGGGCCACCAGCCGTCCGCTGGCTTCGTCAACGGCGGAAAAGTGAGTGGCTCACGCACCAAGATCGTTCTGGAGCCGATTGTGGCGGCTATGTGGCCTAAACCGGCTCCAGAACCGAACACCGTGTGCCCCCACCCGTTCTGGAGCCGATTGTGGCGGCTATGTGGCCTAAACCGGCTCCAGAACGATTCCTGGGGGAGAGACTGTCAGCGGAGCCAGGTTCGGAGGATGGCGTTGGTGAAACCCATTCCGTAGCGGAGGACGGCAGGCTTCTTCGAGGTTCCGTGGAGTCGCTTCTCGACCGTGACCGGGACTTCGATCGCGGGAACGTCCCGTTTGATCGCTTCGATCATGAACTCCGAGGTGTGGAACTGCTCCTGCTTGAGGACGAGTTGCGGAAGGACCGAGGTGCGAACCGCACGGTAGCCGTTGGAACAGTCGGTCACGTGGGTGCGGGTGATGAAGGAGACCACCCGGTTGAAGAAGACGATGCCGAGCTCCCGGGCGAAGTGGTTCTGCTCGGCGTGGCCCAGGACCCGGGAGCCGTGGGCGACATCTGCCTCGCCTTCGAGCACCGGCTTGACCAGTCGCGGCATCTCGGCCGGCAGGTGCTGACCGTCCGCGTCAAGGGTGACCACGATCGCGGCCTCGGCGTCCACCATCAGTCGATAGCCGGTCCTGAGGGCGGCGCCGCCGCCACGATTGACCACATGCCGGGCGACCGTGGCGCCACAGGCGGCGGCCACCTCCTCGGTGCCGTCGCGGGAACCGTCATCGACCACCAGCACCGCAGTCTCCACGCCGCAGACCTCCGCGGGGATCTGTTCAAGTACATGGGCGATGTTGTCGGCCTCGTTGTAGGCCGGTATGACCACCGCGATCCTGCCCTTGAAGAGCTTGCGACGATCGTCGATCCGGAACTGCTCCGAGGCGATTCCCTCGAGCACCGCCGAGATCTGCCGCGAGTTGCGGGACCCGACCGAAAGTGCCCGCACCGCCATCAGGAAGAGCGCCAGGATCGCAAACACGGCCAGTCCGAGGATCCGGCCGCCGTTTCCTCGCTCGAAGGAGAGGGCCGAAAGCAGCCGGTCGGCGAGCTCGGTTCCGGCGACGATCGCCAGTCCGATCCCGGCGGCGAGCAGGATCAGGACGTCGGCGTTGCGGAGCTCCCGTCGGCGGATAAACGCAAAACAGCAGATCAGCAGACCCACGACCAGACCGCTGGATCGGAGCGCGGTGAGCTGGCCGGGAAAGGTCGAGGCGAACTGGAGGTCTGGGATCAAGCGGGGCTTTCGGTTGGATCGGGGAGCGGTGCGGGGTTGCCTGTCGGCTCCGTCCGGCGTCGCAGCCGGTCGAGCAGCGAGGTGAAGGCTACGGATGCAAGCGGAAGGATCAGGGTCATGAGGATCTCGTTGCGTCGGGGCGGGGCCAGGGTGAGGGCGGCGACCGCGGTGATGCCGAAGATCGGGATGGCCAGGGCGATCGCTTCCATCCGACGTCGCCAGGCCAGCAGGGCAAGCCCGGCCAGGCCGAAAGCGACCAGCAACTTCTGGAGCAGGGCACCGAATCCGGTGGCGAAGAATCCGGCGGAGGCGGTTGCCCACATTCGCCACGCCTTCCGCAGGGCCATGCCGATGTAACCGAAGGGATCGTCACCGAGAAAGCGCTCCAGGTTCTCACGCCCGATCCGGCCGAGGGCGGCATCGCGGCCGAGCGCCGGGTAGCGGGCCGCGACCCGGTCGAAAAGTGGCACCGGATCGACCCGGTCGAGCGCGGGGGATCCCGGTTCGAGGTGGCGTCCGGTCTGCTCCTCGAGCAGTGCCGACTTGACCCGTTGATACTCACCGTCGCCCGGCCGGTAGGTCCCGGTGAAGAGCGCCTTCCCGCTGCCTGTGGTCACCGGGACGACCCGGTCGAGGGTCACGTAGTTGTGGACCGTCCAGGGGATCACCGGCAGCAGGGTTGCAACGCCGAAAATGAGTGTGGCGATGGCCGCCCGCAGCCAGCCGTGTCCGAGGCCGGCCCGGATCAGCAGGAAGAGCGCGAAGGCGGCGGCGATCGCCATGTACTCGGGCCGGATCAGGATGGTCAGACCGAACAGCAGTCCCGGCAGGAGCCAGTACCAGGGACCCTCACGGCGGTCGGCCCAGAGGAAGGCGAGAACTGCCGCCGGCAGGGTGAACTCGGCCGGTGGTTCACTCATCAGGGCACCCGGTGCGGCCACGAACGGCGGGTACAGAGCGACCAGGGCGGCGGCGAGCAGGGGCGCGGCCTTCGCGGTCAGGCCCCCCGGCCCCCCGGGTCCGGTCGCGGTCGGTGGCTTGAGGCCGCGGGCAGGGTCTGCACCCACGGGTCTGGCCAGCCGGGCGGTGAGAAAGAAGGCGAGCAGGATGGTTCCGGTCCCGAACAGCGCTTCCACACCGCGGGCGACCCCGTCCCGGACGCCGCCGGTCAACAGGTAGGAGCCGGCGTAGATCAGGGGCGCCCCCGGGGACCAGTCCGACGGGTTCTCGAAGCCCGGCCCGCCAAAGGTCCCGTTCTCGTAGAGGGATTCGGCCAGTGCGCGGTAGGCGAATGCGTCGTCACCCGGGTTCCGGTCCGGGGATACGACGAACGTGGCTCTCATCATGAAACCGATCGCGGCGATCACGGCCAGCGCGATCAGGACGTTGCGGCCGTACCGCGACTGGAGCGCGGTCAGTCGTCCGGGGCGATCTCGATCGGAGGGGTTCATTTCTGGGTCAGGCCTTGCGAAGCGAGCGCCGTAAGCGGAGTTTCCGGCTCCAGCGGGGAGGTTTCTCCCGTTGAGGCTACGGGACCACGGCGGCGGGCGAGGCTTGCGTCGGCAAGCGAGATCGCCCCGGCCAGCCCGACCCCCGAGAGGGCGGCGATCAACGGCCAGAGGGCGAGGCTGCGCCGGGGGGAGGCGACCAGGATCGCCCCGACCACGGTTGCCCCGACGGTCAGGGCCAGAATCGGCCAGAGTTCGGGCCGTCGGCGCCGAGCCAGCAGGGCCAGCCCGCCTGCGGCGAGAGCAACGATCAGCCAGTGGAGGAACCGCCCCGGAATTGATCCGGTCAGGTCCCGGCGACCTCGCCACCAGACCCGGATCGACTTGGCGGTGAGGAAACCGGCCAGCCCCACCGGGTCGGATTCCAGCGCCCGGAGGTAGTTGTCGCGCCCCATCCGGGCCAGGGCGAGATCGGTCGGCAGGCCCGGAAACCGGCGTTCGGCGAGCAGCGAAAAGATCCGTTCCGGGGTGATCGAGCCGGCGGCTTCGCCACTGACCCTGTTCTGGCGCAGGAGTTCGGCCCGCAACGCGGGATTGGCACCCAGCACTGCCGGAGCCACTTCCTGCGGGTTGCCACCCGAAGACTGGATGCTGCCGGTGAAAAGGGTCTGGCCCGCACCGGTCGAGATCGGGATCGGACGTCCGCTGGACTGGCTCGTGGTGATCAGCCAGGGGGCGACGATCGCGACGAAGGAGAGGACGACGATCAGGGCCGGTCCGGCGGTGGGGCGCAGGGACCGTCTTCCCGGGGCGAGGAAGAGCGCGGCCACTGCCGCCAGGCCGATCGCCAGATACTCCGGACGGACCATCGCGGTCAGCCCGAACAGAATCCCGGGGGGAATCCATGCCCACTGCGATCCGGCCTCGTCTGCCTTCAGCATCGAGAGCAGGGCGCCGACGATCAGGGTGCCGGCGAGTGGCTCGGTCAGGAACATTCCGGCGTCGGCGATCACCGTCGGGTAGAAGGCGGCTACAGCTGCAGCCGTGATCTCGGCCGGGCCCCGGACCGATGGCGGGGCCAGCCGCCCGGCGAGCATCCAGGCGAGCGGTATCGAGAGGGACGAGATCAGCGCCAGCATCAGCCGGGCTGTGCGGGCGTTCTCACCGGTCAGATCGAACCACCCGGCGATCAGCAGCGGCAGACCCGGGCTGTAGTTGCTGGCGGCCTGGGGGTGGGCCGGGACGTCCCTGCCGCCCTGGTCGAACTGTCCCCGATCGTGGAGGCCGATGGCGATCCGTTCGTAGGCTGCGGAATCGGGCAGGTTCCTCTCCGCCCCCTGCCAGGCGGAGTCGGCCCGGAGCAGCAGTCCGAACAGAAGAATCGAGAAAAGGATTACCAGCCTCAACGAGGGGATCCTAGATGGCATGGCCCAAACGTCCCGAAGGTGAGGGGCCGTATGCCGATGGGATGTGAGGAGAAGGGGATAAATCAGGTTGGTGGCCCGATGTTCCCCGCCGACGAAGCAGACCGAAGGCATACGGTTTCACACCGAGGACCGAGTCTTGGCCGTGCCATCCAGATCCCCTTGACTCCGGTAATCTCGGCCCTTATGCGAATCCTGATTCTCGGTGGCGACGGCTACCTCGGTTGGCCTACGGCGATGCGGTTCTCAAACCGGGGGCACGACGTGATGATCGTCGACAACTTCGCCCGTCGGCAGTGGCACCTCGCCCAGTCGACCGACTCGCTGACCCCGATCGCGAGCCTCGAGGACAGGCTCGACGCCTGGGAGCGGGTTTCCGGCCGCCGGATCGAGGCGCGAGTCGGCACGGTCGAGGACGGTGAGTTTCTCGACGGGGTGGTGGCGGACTTCCGGCCGGAAACGGTGATCCATTACGGCCAGCAGCCATCCGCGGTCTACTCGATGAAGTCCCGCCAGACCGCGGTCGAGACCCAGCGGACCAACGTGATCGGCACCCTGAACCTGCTGTTCTCGATGCGGGAGCACGTGCCGGACGCCCATCTGGTCAAGCTCGGCACGATGGGCGAGTACGGCACGCCCAACATCGATATCGAGGAGGGTTTCATCGAGATCGAGCACAACGGCCGCAAGGACACGCTGCCTTTCCCGAAACTGCCGGCCTCGCTCTACCACGCCTCCAAGGTTCACGACTCGACCAACATCCATCTTGCCACCCGGTTCTGGGGGCTGCGAGCCACCGATCTGAACCAGGGCGTCGTTTACGGAATCGAGACCGACGAAACCGCACTCGACCCGGCGCTTGCCACCCGCTTCGACTACGACGAGACCTTCGGCACGGTGCTCAACCGGTTCTGTGTCCAGGCCGTGATCGGTCATCCCCTGACGGTGTACGGAGGCGGCGGTCAGACCCGTGGCTTTCTCAACATCAAGGACACGCTGCGCTGCGTCGAGCTGGCCACCCTCACCCCGGCCGATCGGGGTGAGTTCCGGGTGTTCAACCAGTTCACCGAGCAGTTCACGGTGGCCGAGCTGGCCGATCTGGTCCAGGCGTCGGCGGCCGAGGTCGGTCACCAGGTCGATGTCGAGCGGCTCCCCAACCCGCGAGTCGAGCTGGAGGAGCACTACTTCAATGCCTCGCACCAGAAGCTGCTGGACCTCGGGCTGGAGCCCCATCTGCTCGGTCACGAGCTGGTTCACTCGATGCTCGGGATCATCGACCGGAACCGCGACCGGGTCATTTCGAGGGCGATCGATCCAGTCACAAAGTGGAATCCGGGTGAGCTCGAGGGCGGTCTGAAGATGCCCGAGCCGGAGCCCCTGGCCGCTACCGATGCCTGATTCCGACTGATATGATCGGATTTCAGCCCACACCCCCAGACTCACTGATGGAGTAGCCGTGATGAGAGCCGCAGACGCGCTGTTCAAGTCCCTGGAGGCCGAAGGTGTCGAGCACATCTTCGGGATTCCCGGAGGGGCAAACCTGCCCACCTACGACGCCCTTGTGGATGCCAACCTCCGTCACGTACAGGCCCGGCACGAACAGGCTGCCGGTCATGCCGCCGAAGGGTACGCACACGCCTCGGGCAGGGTCGGGGTCGCTTTCGGCACCTCCGGTCCCGGCGCGACGAACCTGGTGACCGCGATCGCCGACGCGATGATGGATTCGGTCCCGACCGTGTTCGTCACCGGGCAGGTCCGGACCGACCTGATCGGCACCGACGGCTTCCAGGAGGCGGACGTGGTCGGCATCACCATGCCGATCGTCAAGCACTCCTTCCTGGTGACCGAGCCGCAGCAGATCCCCGAGTACGTCCACGATGCATTCCACATCGCTTCGACCGGTCGACCCGGTCCGGTACTGATCGACGTCCCTCAGGATCTGGCCCGTCAGGAGATCGAGTACAGCCCGCCGACCGAGCCGATTGAACTGCCCGGCTACAAGCCGAGCGTCGAGGGCAACCTCAAGCAGATCCGGTTGGCGGCCAAGGCGATGGCGAACTCACGGCGTCCGGTGATCTACTCGGGAGGCGGGGTGATCCTGGCCGAGGCTTCGTCCGAGCTGCGCGAGCTCTGCGCCGGCGACAACTTCCCGGTCACATCGACCCTGATGGGTCTCGGAGCCTTCCCGGCGAACTCACCCCAGTGGCTCGGGATGCTCGGGATGCACGGCACCCGGGCGGCAAACTACGCGATGGACGAAGCCGACCTGATCATCGCGATCGGGGCCCGCTTCGACGACCGGATCACCGGCAAGCTCTCCGAGTTCGCCCCGAACGCCAAGTTCATTCACATCGACGTCGATCCGGCCGAGATCTCGAAGAACATCCCGGCTCACATTCCGATCGTCGGTGATGCCAAGGCGATCCTGCCGAAGCTGACCCGCGAGTACCGGGCGATCCAGACCGACAGCGAACGACTCGATGGCTGGTGGGGCCGGATTCACGCCTGGCAGAAGGGCTACCCGCTCACCTACGAGCCCGGCCAGGACGGCGAGGTAAAGCCACAGTTCATGATCGAGACCCTGCACAAGGTCACCGGCGGCGACGCGATCGTCAGCTCCGACGTCGGCCAGCACCAGATGTGGGCCGCCCAGTACTACGGCTTCAACGAGCCTCGCCGCTGGATCAACTCGGGCGGTCTTGGGACCATGGGATTCGGCCTGCCGGCCGCGCTCGGCGCCAAGGTGGCCAGGCCGAACGAGGAGGTCGTCTGCGTGACCGGGGACGGCAGCCTGATCATGAACGTCCAGGAACTGGCGACCGCGGTCACCGAAGAAATTCCGGTGAAGGTCTTCCTGGTCAACAACGGCTACATGGGCATGGTCCGGCAGTGGCAGGAACTGTTCTGGGAGGGCCGCTACAGCGGCGTCGACAACGGCTCCAGCCCGGACTGGGTCAAGCTGGCCGAGGCTTTCGGAGCGAGCGGCCTGCGCTGTGAAGACAGCGCCGACCTGGAGGAGATGATGCGGGCAACTCTGGATCACGACGGCCCGGCGCTGCTCGACGTTCGAGTCAGCCCCCGGGAGAACTGCTATCCGATGATTCCCGCCGGGAACGCGGCAAGGGACATGGTGGGCTGATGCAGGCAACCGATCTGATGCGGCTCGAAGACCTTGAGGCGCACCGCTCGTACTCCGATCGCAAGCACGTCCTCTCGATCCAGGTCGAGAACCGGCCCGGTGTGCTGGCCCGGATCGCCGGACTGTTCTCGCGCCGCGGGTTCAACATCGACACCCTGGCGGTCGGACCGACCTCCGACCCGGACATCTCCCGGGTCACGCTGACCCTCGACGGCGCGGTCCACCCGATCGATCAGGTCACCAAACAGCTGCACAAGCTGGTCAACGTGATCAAGATCCGGGACATGGAGCCGGAGGGAACGGTGGCCCGTGAGCTGGCCCTGTTCAAGGTTTCGGCCGCGGTCGAGAACCGGGCCGAGATCGTGCAGTTCGCGGAGATCTTCCGGGCCAAGATCGTCGACGTCTCCCGTCGGGCGCTGATCGTCGAGGTCACCGGATCTCACGACAAGATTCAGGCTTTCGAGAGCATGCTTCGTCCGCACGGTCTGCTCGAGATGGTTCGCACCGGCGAGGTCGCCCTCGCCCGCGGCGGCGAGTAGGACGACCTTGCCTTCACCCCTGCTTGATCGGGCGGCCCTCGGGAGCCTGATCGAAGCCGGGATCGAGCGGGCAGCCGACCGGGGCCGGGCCACCCTGGTCTCGGTGACCGTTCCGGTCCAGTGTCCGGACCCGGCCGCGGTTGTGTTCGCCGGACGTCGGGTCGGCGAACCCTGGTTTGTGACCGAGCAACCCGATCGCCGGACCGCGATCGCCGTACTGGGCTCCACCCGCCGGGTGACCGCGACCGGACCGGACCGCTTCCGCGAGGTGGCCGCCGAGTGTGCCCACCTTTCCGGGGAGGCGGTTGTCCTGGGGGAGGAAACCCCGGGCCCGTCATCGGGACCAGTCTGGACCGGTGGTTTCGCCTTCGACGATCGCGGCGCCCGGACCCCCGCCTGGTCGAGCTTCGAGGCGGCAGCGATGACCCTGCCGGAGATCTCGATCCAGGCCGATCCGGCGGGGAGCTCGCTGACCGTCAACCTGATGGTCGGTGAGGGGATGGACCCGGCTCGCAGCGCAGAACGAATCACGGGACGGGTGGACAGCCTGGACCGAAGCGACCTGGGGCTTCTGGACCCGGATCCGGCGGTGCCGGTCGAGGTCGAGAGTGTGCTCGGTCCGGAGATCTATGAGGGCGCGGTCGCCGCCGCGATCGAGCGGATCCGGTCGGGTGAGATCGAGAAGGTGGTGCTGGCCCGGGAGGTGATCGTGCGGGCGGGGCGGACCCACGATCCGGCCGCTCTCTTTGCCGCCCTCCGGCGCGGCTTTCCGTCCTGTTTCAATTTCTGTGTCGGGACGGGCTATGCGACCTTCATCGGGGCGACCCCGGAGCTCCTGGTCCGTTGTGCCGGGCGGGGTGTCGCGACCGTCGGACTGGCCGGGTCCACCCGAAGGAGCTCGGATGCGGCTGTGGATGCCCATCTGGCTCAGTCCCTGCTCGACAGTCCCAAGGACCGGGCCGAGCATGAGGTGGTAGTGAAACGGATCGTGAAGACACTCTCCCGGGAGAGCATCTGGGTCGAGGCTGCCGGGGAGCCGGAGGTGATCAAGGTGGCGAACGTTCAGCATCTCGGAACCCCGATCTACGCCCAGCTCGGTCGGCCGCGAACCGCGATCGAGCTGGCCGGAATGCTGCACCCGACCCCGGCGGTAGGAGGGGAGCCGTGGGAGAAGGCCCGCCGGGTGATGGCCGAGCTTGAGGATCTGGATCGCGGCTGGTATGCGGGCCCGGTCGGCTGGATGGACGGGGCCGGCGACGGCGAGTTCTGCGTTGCCCTGAGAAGCGCCCTCCTCTGCGACCGTGAGGCCCGTCTCTTTGCCGGGGTCGGAGTGATGGCTGATTCCAACCCCGCAGACGAGCTCGCCGAGACCGAGATCAAGCTGGGGGCACTCCTGCCCCTGCTCGGCTGATTCCCGACGGATACACTCCCTGCGTTCAGCCAAGGAGCGGGATGTGCCATCAGATCAGGGAGGAATGCTTGAGCGAACAGCGGGACCATATGTGCGAACCCGGAAGAGAGCGGGTCGAATGACGGGCCGGGGATCGAGGCTGAGGGTTTCGCTAGTCGCACTGTCCGGCTTCCTGATGGCGCTTGCGGGAGTGGCGGCGCTCGGCCCGCCGTCGACCGTGGGGGAGTCGGTGGCAGCCACCGCGGCCGGGGCCCGGGTGGCCGGGAGTGGTCCCTGTGCGAACCCGAAGTCCCGGGCGAAGCTGCTCTGTCCCGACCTGAAGGTCGCCTGGCCGCGTGACCTTGCGATCGATCGCACGACCAGGCCCGGCAAGGCGTTGCTGCGATCCACCAACGACATCCGCAGCCGGGGGCTCGGGCCGATCGAGCTTCGGGGCCGGCGCGACCGGCCGCGCAGCATGGCGACCATGCAGGCGATCCGCCGCCGGGGCGGTGGGTACGCGCTCTATCCGTCCCAGATGCGGCTGCGTTTCCACAACGTCGGTGCCCGCTACGGAGGGGCCTACTGGAAGGCGGCCCTGCCGCTTCGATTCGAACTCTGGAAGATCGACGGCCACCGAAGGAGGGTCAGGCTGGCCCGGGTCGGCCCCAAGCAGTTCTACTGCCTGCGGGACCTGGAACGGACCAGGCCCGGTCGCAGGTCGCCTCGCGACCCGGTCTACCCGGCGTGCAACCAGAATCCACGAATCCGCAAGGTGACCCTCGGAACCTCGGTTGGCTGGTCGGACATCTACCCGTCCACCTACGACGAACAGTGGATCAACGTGACCGGACTCCGGGGCTGCTTCGCCTACGTCCTCAAGGTTGATCCGCTGGACCGGATGTACGAACTGAACGAGAGAAACAACGCCTCCCAGCGAATCGTCCGCCTGCCCTGGCGCGGCAACCACAAGCGAGGCTGCTGAACCCCGTTCCCGACCGGGGCCGAACCGGTATCGATCCATCCGGGCGATCGATCAATACCGGTTCGGTCCCTCTTTCGGGGTGGCGTGGATCAGGGAGGGCTCGCCGGCCAGCAGGCCGGCCAGTTCGGTCGGGTCGTCAAGACGGTGGCAGGGGAGGCCGAAGAGGTTTGCCGCGGCGGGGATGTCGAAGTTCGGCGGGGTGGACATCAGAGCCTCGAACTCATCCGGCGGCATCGACTGTTTCTGCGGCAGGCGGTCGAAGATCGCCCCGCCGTTGTTATCGATGACCAGGATGTGCGGCCGGTTTTCGAGGCCCCGCCAGACTGCGAGTGAACCGATGTCGTGCAGAAATCCGACGTCTCCGGTGACGATCACGGTCGGGCGGTTGGTGGCGAGCGCGGCCCCGATCCCGGAGCCGATCAGGCCATCGATCCCGTTCGCTCCCCGGTTGGCGAGGAAGGTCAGATCCCGCGACAGTGAGGGGGTGAAGGACTCGAGATCACGGATCGGCATCGAGGAGTTCACGTAGATCAGGCCGCCATCCGGCACCGCCTCCGCCAGCGTCCGGTAGAGCGGCCCGGTGGGTGCCCGATCGGGACCGGGCAGGTCGGCTGCCGCCTCCCTCCACGCGGTGAGATAGCTGCCTTCAGGGACGGCTCCGAGGCGGCCTGACAGGGTATCCGCGAACCAGGCCGGATCGGCCCTGACGATCTGGCTCGCGGTTCCGGTTGGCTCGTTGAAACCGTGGTCCGGGTCGATCACGATCTGTTCCGTCCGGTCGAGGCCGGAGAGCCAGAGCCGCAGACCCTTGGAGGTCGGCATCTCCCCGAACCGAAGCACCAGGTCCGGCGTCAGTTCGGGTCGGGCGTTGAATCCACTCACCCCGTAGCGGTCCGAAGCCCCGATTCTCGCGTAGCCTGGGACCGTCCGGGAGCGGTCGTGGGGGCCACAGAGCAGCTGTGAGGTTGGCTCGGCCAGCACCGGGCAGTCGAGCGTTTCGGCCAGTCTGGCGACCGGTTCCCGCAGATTCGGGTCGGTCTGACGTCCGGCCAGGATCAGAACCCGTCCGGATCCGGCCAGACGCTCCGCAACCCCGTCCACAGTCGCTTCGTCCGGTAGCCGGGGGCGGGCCCCCGAGATGGTGACCAGGGGGCGGTCACCGCGGCCCTCGAGGGCAAGACTGGAGGTGGCGGTGACAGCATCCGGACCCGGGATCGGGGCCAGGGGTTCCCGAAGCGGAAAGTTGAGGTGTGCCGGGCCGGGCCGGGGATCCCCCGCGGCGACGGCAAACGCACGACAGGCGGTGGCGCGGAAGTGAAGCAGCCCCGCATCGTCGGCAGCGTGGCTCCCGACCTCCGAGAACCAGCGCACCGCGCTGCCGAACAGCTTGATCTGATCGATCGTCTGTCCGGATCCGTTGTCGCGCAGCTCCGGAGGCCGGTCGGCGGTGATCACGATCAACGGCACGGCCGAAAGGTCGGCTTCCGCCACCGCCGGGTGGTAGTTTGCCGCCGCCGTTCCCGAGGTGCAGAGCAGCGCGACCGGGGTGCCGGAGGCCTGCGCGGCACCGAGCGCGATGAATCCGGCCGAGCGTTCGTCCACAACCACCGTCACCTCGATTCCCGGCTCGCGCCAGAGTGCCAGGGCCAGGGGGGTGGAACGCGAACCGGGAGAGATCAAGGCGAGACGAACCCCGCAGCGGGCCAGCTCCTCGGCAAAGGCGGAGGCGAGCGCGGTATTTGCGTTGGTCCGGTCCATCCGGCCCGAAGCCTATTCGGGCAGGTCGAAATTCACCCCGAGCCCGGGGCCCACGGGCGGGGTCAGCCAGGGACCGTCCAGGGTCGGACCGATCGAGGAGTGTTCGGCCTCGAACAGCCGCTGGGTTGCAAGTCCCTGAGCGACCCCGGCCCAAGGGCCGTCGGGGTCGAGCCGGCGGAGGGTGACCGCCACGTGGGAGGCGGCCGCCATCCCGACCGGACCGTCGAGAGCGCTGGACAGATAGGTCGGCAGGTGTCCGCCCAGGGTGGGGTCGAGGTTCCCGATCTTGCTCAGCTTGACCGTGGCCGCATCGCAGGCACCGAGTTCGGCAGCACGGCGGGCGTCGGCCTCGGAGCTGACCGACTCGTCGGCAACCAGCGGCACCGGGACCAGTTCCCTCAGCCGGGCCATCTCCTCCAGCGATGCCACCGGCTGTTCGACCAGCTCGATCGCATGATCCGCGAGCGCAAGGATCTCCCGCGCGGCCTGCTCCACACTCCAGGATCCGTTCACATCGAGCCGGATCTTCACCCGGTCTCCGAGTGACTCCCGTAGCGCCGCGACCTGCCCCTGGTCGCCTTCCGGGCCGAGTTTCAGCTTGAACGTCGTGAAACCGGCGCCAGCCCAGTTCTCGGCCTGACGACGAACCTCGTCCGGAGACCCCGAGCTGAGGGTAGCGTTGCAGAGAACCGGTTCCGGTGGCCGGGAAGACGCGGCCTGATCGCCTGCCGCCATGATGGAGAACAACAGATCGTGAAGCGGGATCCCGCGTTCCCGGGCCCGGACGTCGGCGAGAGCGGTCTGGACCGCGCAGCGGGCCGGCCGGCCGAGCAGCTTCCGGGAGGTGGAGAGCCACGCCTCATCGGCAGCCTCGGCAGCCTCGGCCGCGAAACACCAGTTGTGAAGCTGGGCCTCCACCCGTTCGGCGCTCTCGCCTCCGCGAAGTGAAAGCGGCACCGCCTCGCCGAGCCCCGGCATTCCGGAGGCGGATCTGATCGAGAGCAGAACGGTCTCCCTGTGATCGAGCCGGCCGCGGGCGGTCACGTAGGGCTCACGGAACGGCAGCGAGCTGCGGGCGACCGTGGAGGAGCGGAGCGGAAAGAGGCCCCGGGTGACCATCTCAGGAACCGATCAGCAGGCCGATGGTGACCAGCAGCGAAAAGACCCCGAGCAGGGCACCGGTGTCGGCCAGGGCCTGATTCAGGGTCGGGCCGTCGGTCCGGGTCGTGACCGCACGGATCGGCTTGATCGCGAGGGGCAGGGCCAGCAGGCCGGCGAGGCCGGGCCAGGGACCGCCGCGGAGTGCGAGGGTGAGGGCCAGCGACAGGAAGGCGCCCGCGATCAGCAACCGGAAGAGCCGTCGGGTGCGATCCCGCCCGATCCGCACCGCAAGGGTGTTCTTCTTGGCCCGTCGGTCCGAATCGAGGTCGCGGACGTTGTTGACCACCAGGATCGCGGTCGAGAGCAGCCCGACCGACACCGAGAGCCCGAAGGGCAGCCAGGCCAGGGTCTCGAGCTGGACGAAGTACGAACCGTTGACCGAGACGAGCCCGAAGAAGATGAACACGAAGACCTCGCCGAGGCCGGCGTAGCCGTACGGTCGCGGACCGCCTGTGTAGAGCACTCCGGCGGCGATCGAGACGAGCCCGACCACCAGGATGATCCACCCGGCGAGAAACGCCAGGTAGATTCCGAGCAGGCCGGCCAGGCCGAAGGCGATCCAGGTCGCGACAAGCACCCGGCGTGGGGTCACCAGCCCGGCCGAGGTGACCCGCACCGGGCCGAGTCGGTCGGCTGCGTCGGCCCCCCGGCGCGCATCGGAGTAGTCGTTGGCCAGGTTGGTTCCGATCTGGATCAGGACCGAGGCGACCAGGGCCGCGAGGAAACCACCGAGGCGAGGCAGCGACCCGGAGTTGGCGGCGAACGCCGCGGCGGTTCCGACCAGGACAGGTGCGACCGCGGCCGGCAGGGTGCGGGGCCGGGCCGCATTCAGCCAGATTCTCAAGCCGTCACCATCCCTAGGGGCGCTTCGGGAACCTGCCGAAGTCGGGGGAGCGACCTTCCTGGTAGGCGTTGCGGCCCTCCTGGCCTTCCTCCGACATGTAGAAGAGCAGGGTCGCATCGTGGGAGAGCTGCTGGATGCCGGTGAGGCCGTCCTCCTCGGCGTTGAACGAGGACTTGAGCAGTCGCAGTGACAGCGGGGAGAGATGGGACATCTCGCGGCACCAGGCAACGGTCTCCCGCTCCAGGTCCGCCAGCGGGACCACCGCGTTGACCAGACCCATCTCCTCCGCCTCCCCGGCCGTGTAGTGCCGACAGAGAAACCAGACCTCCTTGGCCCGTTTCACCCCGATGTTGCGGGCCAGCAGTGAGGAACCGAAGCCACCGTCGAAGCTGCCGACCCGGGGGCCGGTCTGGCCGAAGCGGGCGTTGTCGGCCGCGATCGTCAGGTCACAGACGAGATGGAGGATGTGGCCGCCACCGACCGCGTAACCGGCGACCATCGCGATCACCGGTTTCGGGGTGCGGCGGATCTGAACGTGAAGGTCTCCGACATCGAGCCGTCCGATTCCCTGCTGGGCGACGTCGTCGTCGCCGATGTAGCCGTCGTTGCCGCGGATGCGCTGATCTCCCCCGGAGCAGAAGGCCTCGTCCCCGGCTCCGGTGAAGATGATCGATCCGACCTCGGTGTCGTCCCGGGCCCGGTTGAAGGCGTCCCGGAGTTCGGCCAGGGTCTGCGGCCGGAAGGCGTTCCTCACCTCGGGTCGGTTGATCGTGATCTTGGCGATCCCGTCGGCCTTCTCGTAGAGGATGTCGCTGAACTCGCCGGCCGTCTGCCACTCGATCGGCTGGTAGAGAGTTTCTTCCGGGGGGGCGTTGCGGTGGCGGATCGGCAAGGGCGGTACTCCGTTTCTCAGGTGGCGGCCGGCTGCGTCGGACCGCACGGCACAAGTATGGTGGCCAACGATAACCGGGCCGGGTGGCAGCATGCGCTTCAGGTCCGGATGCCGACCGCGGAGAGGAGGCAGGTTGAAGCTCGACAACTGGCTGGAGCAGCGCGCACAGAGCTATCCCGACCGGATGGCCCTGATCTGCGACGGCAGCGAGCTGACCTACGCCGAACTCGAGCAGGAGGCACTCAGCGCTGCCCGTCGGCTGGCGGCATTCGGGGTGCGCCGTGACACCACCGTGGCGATGAACATGGGGCCCGGGCCGGGCAAGGTGATCCTGATTCATGCCCTGATGAAGCTCGGGGCGGTACTGCTCCCGATCAGCCCGAACCTCGCTCCCGTCGAACGCCAGCGGGCCCTGGAGACCTGCGGGGTCGGCATCGACCTGGACGAGCCGGATCGCCTCACCCGGACCGAAGCCGACCTGCCGCTGCTGGGCGAGATCGACCTCGACCGGGTTCACTGCCGGATCCTCACTTCCGGGTCGACCGGGGAGCCGAGTGCGATCGGTCTCAGCTACGGGAACCACCTGTTCAGCGCCATGGGCTCGGCCTTCAACATCGGGGTCGAACCGGGGGACCGCTGGCTCTGTGCGCTGCCGATGAGCCACATCTCCGGAATGTCGATCGTGATGCGGTCGGTGATCTACGGCACCGGCCTGGTGCTGCACGATCGCTTCAGCCCGGAAGCCGTCGCGAGCGCAATCCAGTCCGACCGGGTGAACGTGATCTCGCTGGTCTCGACCATGCTGCTGCGGCTGCTCGATGCCGGGGTGGACCTTTCCGGAACCAGGGCGATCCTGGTCGGCGGGGGGCCGGTTCCGCGCAGCGCCCTGGAGCTGGCGGCGGAGCAGGGGGCCCCGGTCCTTCAGACCTACGGCATGACCGAAACCTGCTCCCAGGTGACCACCCTGTCGGCGGCCGATGCGAATCGCAAGCCGGGCTCGGCCGGCCGGCCACTGTTCACCTCTCACCTGCGGATTCATGAAGACGAGATCCTGGTCCAGGGGCCGACCGTTTCAACCGATTCGCTCGATGTCGATGGCTGGCTTCACACCGGGGATATCGGACGGATCGACGAGGAGGGGTTCCTCTACGTCGAAGGCAGGATCGACGACTTGATCATCTCCGGTGGCGAGAACATTCATCCCGGGGAGGTGGAAGACGCCCTGATCAGGCACCCGGCGGTGGCCGAAGCGGCGGTTGTCGGCAGGCCCGACCCGGAGTGGCAGCAGGCGGTAACCGCAGTGGTTGTCCTGAAGGAGGGAGTCGTGCCCGCCCCCGGTGAACTGGAGGAGTTCTGCTCCGGGTTGCTTGCCTCCTACAAGGTCCCGAAACGGATCGAGGTGGTCGAGACGCTGCCGCGTACCCCGTCCGGAAAGGTCCATCGGGCGGTGCTCCGGGACCGAACGGAAGGTGGCACACCCGCGTCTCCGGGACCAACCCCATAGCATCCGTCCCATGAGCGAGAAAGACATCTTCTACGACAGCGACGGCGATCTCTCCCTGCTTCAGGACAAGACCGTCGCCATCCTCGGATTCGGCTCCCAGGGCCACGCCCACGCCCTCAACCTGAAGGACTCCGGAGTGAACGTTGTGGTCGGGCTGCGGGAGAACTCCTCCTCGCGGGAAACCGCCGCCGCGGCCGGGCTGGAGGTGCTCTCGGTGGCGGAGGCGGCAGACCGCGGTGACGTCGTGATGATCCTGCTCCCGGACGAGCTTCAGGCGCGGATCTGGAAGGACGAGATCGCCGCCGGGATCGCCCCGGGCAACCTGCTGATGTTCGCCCACGGGTTCGCGATCCGCTTCGGCCAGATCGAACCTCCGGCCGGGGTCGACGTCGGCATGGTGGCGCCCAAGGGGCCGGGGCACATGGTCCGCCGCCAGTACGAGGAGGGTTCCGGAGTGCCCTGCCTGATGGCGGTCGAACAGGACGCTTCCGGCAACGCCCACGATCTCGTTCTGGCCTACGCCATCGGGATCGGCGGCGGGCGTGCCGGAATCATCGAGACCACCTTCAAGGACGAGTGTGAAACCGACCTGTTCGGGGAGCAGTCGGTGCTCTGTGGTGGTCTCAGCGAACTGGTTCGGGCCGGGTTCGACACCCTGACCGAGGCCGGCTACGACCCGCGCCTCGCCTACTTCGAGTGCCTCCACGAGGTCAAGCTGATTGCCGATCTGATGTACGAAAAGGGAATTCAGGGAATGCGGTACTCGATCTCGAACACCGCCGAGTACGGCGATGTGACCCGGGGTAGCCGGGTCATCGGCGAGGAGTCACGGGCGGCGATGAAGGAGATCCTGGCCGAGATCCAGTCCGGTGAGTTCGCGCGGGAGTTCATCGGCGAGAACGAGGCGGGCAACGAGAACTTCGACCGGATGCGCCAGGCGGGCAAGGATCACCAGATCGAGGTGGTCGGGGCGGAGCTCCGCAAGATGATGCCCTGGGTCGACACCGAGTTCTGAGGTCGGCCGGAACGATCCGATGGGTGGTTTCCGGATCGTCCTGGCCTCCGGTTCGCCCCAGCGGCGGGAGCTGCTGGGGCGCCTCGGGCTCGAGTTCGAGGTCCGGGTGTCCGGGGCCGAGGAACTGGTGTCCGGGGACCCGGAAGAGCTGGTCGTCGCCAACGCCCTGATCAAGGCCGGCACGGTCGCCGGCGAGACCGGACCCGAGCTGATCATCGGTTGCGACACCGACGTGGTTTGCGAGGGACGAATCCTCGGCAAGCCCGCCGACGAGACCGAAGCCCGTGAGTATCTGTCCCGCCTCTCGGGCCGGGAGCATCGGGTGCTGTCCGGCCTCGCGGTTCTCGGGCCGGACCCGGACCGGGTCAGGAAGGGCGTGGCCGAGTCCAGGGTGCGCTTCCGCGAGCTCGACGCCCCGACGATCGAGCGCTATCTGGCGTCCGGTGAGTGGCGGGACCGGGCCGGCGGCTACGCGATCCAGGGACGGGGTTCCGCCCTGATCGCCGGCGTAGAAGGTGACATCGCCAACGTGATCGGCCTGCCAGTCGGGTTGCTGCTCCGGCTGGTCCCGGAGCTCGACATCCCCGCGGAGTAGAATCGGCGTTCGGCCGAACGGTCCGGCAACGGGACGCTCGGGCGGTATCCACCGGATTTCCGGCGGGTTTCTGCAAGGCGTCCCGCAAGTGGCGTTTTCCGGGGTCTCGTCCCGACCGCAACTGAGAAAGTCGCCACTCACCGACGTCGGCCAGAGGCCGCCAGACCGGCCATTTGGACGAGAGCCAACCGCACCAACCAGGAACCGACCGTGTACCGCAAACAAGTTCGCCGCCGCAGGGCCGTGCTGATTGGCCTGATGCTGATCGGCTTCGTCCTGCTGACCGCCGCATTCAGCCGCGGGCCGGGCGGAGCCGGTGGCATCTTCGGGACCGTTCTCGATCCGGTTCAGAACGGCGCCAGCCGGGCCCTGAAGCCGGCCCGGGACCTGGCCAACTGGTTCGACGAGACGATGGCGGCAAGGGGGGAACGGGACCGTCTCGCCAGGTCGCTGGAGCAGGCCCGCGGCCAGGCGATCGCGGGCAAGGTCGCGGTCCAGGAAAACCGGCAGCTCCGAAAGATGGTGAAACTGTCCCGGTCCGGGGTGACCGAAGGGTTCCGGCCGGTTGCCGCCACGGTCGTGGCACGGTCGCCGACCGTCTGGTACTCGACCGTCACGGTCGACCGGGGTTCGGGCGACGGAGCTCGGGTGAACGACCCGGTGATCAACGGTGACGGTCTGGTCGGACGGGTCAGCTCGGTGAGTCACTCGGGAGCAGTGGTCACCTTGATCTCGGACAGCTCCAGCGCGGTCTCGGCGAAGATCGTTCCCGGAGGTGCACAGGGTGTGGTTCGTCCCAAGGTCGGATCCCCGGGAACGCTGCTGATCGAGTTCCTCGACCGGACCCGGAACATCGCGAAGGGTCAGAGCGTGGTCACCTCCGGCTGGCGCGGGGACGGGCTCTCCTCGCTCTACCCGCCGGGAGTTCCGATCGGCGAAGTCAGCCGGGCACCGATCGACGAACGTGAGGCGATCCAGACGGTTGAGCTGAAGGCATACCCCGACCTGCGGAACCTCGAGCTGGTCCAGATCCTGACCGGGGGTGATCGGAGATGATCGTCACCAGGAGGTCGGGAGCCACGGTGGCGGCGCTCGTGTTGATCTTTGTGCTGCTCCAGAACACCTTCTTTTCGCAGGTCGAGTTCCTCGGCGCCCCGGTCTGGCTGCTGCCGGTAGTGGCGGTCACCTTCGGCCTCATGGGAGGCAGCCTGCTCGGGGCGACGATCGGGTTCGGACTGGGGTTCTTTGCCGATGCGCTCGGCGACAGCCCGCTCGGACTCGGCTGCCTCACCTTCATGGCGATCGGGTACCTCGGCGGTTTCTACCGGGAACGAAGCGGACGGGCCGACCACTACTCGGTCGTGGGCCTCTCGGCTGCGGCCGTGCTGGGGGCCAACCTGGCTTTCGGGGCCTTCGGACTGCTGGGCGGCATGCAGGCCCCGCTTTCCTGGGGCGCTCTGCCCGACATCCTGCTTCAGTCGCTGTTCGGGGCGCTGGTCGCCCTTCCGACCTACGCGGTGATCTACCGGGTGCTGCGCCCGGCCCTGATCCTGGAGGCTCCGTCCACGGTCACGCGGCAGCCCAGGACGGGCCTTGCCGGGGCCGCCACGGAGGTCGACCATGAGGTTTGAGCCGCTGCCGCCCGAACGCAGGCGGCGTACCGGTACATCACGGAGGATCGCCATCATCGGGGGGGTGGGGCTGGCTCTGTTTGCCGCCCTGTTCTTCCGTCTCTGGTCGCTTCAGATCGTGACCGGGGACCGGTACCTCGCCGAGGCAAACCAGAACCGCACCCGGGAGATCAGGGTCCAGGCCCCGCGCGGTGACGTCCTCGATCGTGACGGGAAGGTCCTGGTCGACAACCGGAACAGCATGGCGTTGCAGCTCGACCCGATCGAGATTCCCGAGTCCGCTGCCGAACGGAAGGAACTCTACGTCCGGATCGGGCGGGTTCTGGGACGCAGCCCGGCCTGGGTCGCGCAGAAGGTCGCATCGACCGAGAAGAACGATCCCCCGGGCAGCCCGGTCACCCTCACCCGTGATGCCGATGACGATCTCGTCTACTACCTCCAGGAACACCAGGATCAGTTTCCCGAGGTTCACGTCAACCGGATCTTCGTCCGGCAGTACCCTCAGGGTACGGCTGCCGCCCATCTGCTCGGAAGTGTCGGTGAGGTCACCGCGGAAGACCTGAAGAAAAACCCCGAAAAGCAGCTTGCGGCCGGGGATTCGCTGGGGCGGGCCGGAATCGAACAGACCTACGACAACCAGCTCCGCGGACGCGCGGGTGACACCCGGCTGCAGGTTGATTCAACCGGGAGGATCATCGGCCAGTTCCCCTCGACCATGCCCAAACCGGGTGAGAACGTCCGGCTTTCGATCGACAGCGGGATCCAGCAGGCGGGCGAGGCCTCGCTGAACAGCATCGGCCTGCGTGGAGCCTTCGTCGCGCTGGACGTGAGAAACGGCGAGGTGCTCGGGCTCGGTTCAACTCCGAACTTCGACCCCTCGATCTTCACCCGTCCGCTGAGTCAGGACCAGGTTGACGCCCTGTACGACGAGGACACCGGAGCTCCGCTTTTCAACCGGGCGATCGGGGGCCAGTACGCGGTCGGTTCGATCTTCAAGCCGTTCACCGCCCTCGCCGCACTTGATGCCGGCGTGATCAGCCCGTCGGATGTGGTCAACGACGCCGGGACGATCAGGATCTCGGGGCAGGATTTCGACAATGCCGGCAAGCAGGCCCACGGCCCGGTCGATCTCCGCCGGTCGCTCGAGGTCTCCTCGGACGTCTACTACTACAAGCTCGGGGCGGCCATGAACGGCACTCCGCAGCTGCAGAACACGGCCCGGGATTTCGGCTTCGGGAGGGCCGCGGGCATCGACATCCCGGGCGAGTCCGAGGGCCTCGTGCCGACCCCGAAATGGCTGAACGACGCTCATCGCAAGCAGCCGGAGTACTACGACCCCTGGGTGATCGGCCAGAACATCCAGTTCGCGATCGGCCAGGGTTACTTTCAGGCGAGTCCGCTGCAGATGGCGGTGGCCTACGCCGCCCTCGGCAACGGCGGCGATCTCCTTGAACCCCAACTGATGTTCCAAACCGAGGACTCGGCCGGACGGGTGATCAAGGAGGCGGAACCCCGGGTCATGAATCGGATCCCGATCGACCCGGCAGCCCGTCAGGTGATCATGGAGGGACTTCATGATGCCGCCCAGGCACCGGGTGGAACCTCCTACAAGGTTTTCGGCGGTTTCCCGGTGAAGATCGCCGGCAAGACCGGCACGGCCGAGCGCGCCGGTGAGGCCGACCAGGCCTGGTACGCGGCACTCGCGCCCTACCCCGATCCGAAGATCGCGGTGGTCGTGACCGTGGAACAGGGCGGCTTCGGCGCCGATACCGCGGCACCGGTTGCCTCACAGATCCTGCAGACCTACTTCCACAAGCAGGCCGGTCAGGTTTCCGGCGGCACCGGAGCGGTGGAGTGATGGAGTCCTCGCCACTGACAGATCGGGAGCGGTCATCGATCGGCCTCAGGTTGATGGAAAAGGCCGGACTGGCGGAAATGGATGGCTGGCTGGCAGTTGCCGTCCTCGGGCTGTTTGCGATGTCGCTCTTCACCCTCCAGCAGGCCACCGCCGAACCGACCGGACAGTACCTCCAGCGTCAGGCTCTCTATGGTTTGGTCGGAATCATCGGAATGATTGCCATCTCCCGCATCGACTACTCCCGCTTCCGGGAACTACGTGTCGGTATCTACACGTTCCTCTGCGCCTCGATTTTCGCGGTGTTCGCTTTCGGCGTGGCCGCGCGAGGATCGACCAACTCGCTGGAGTTGCCCTTTTTCACATTCCAGCCGGCCGAGCTGGGGAAACTGCTGCTGATCCTGGCCCTGGCCGGGTTCGTCATTGACGGTGCCCGCCGTGGCACCGGCTTCCGGCGCACCTTGAGCTATCTGGCCCTGGGCCTCTTCCCGACCGGGCTGGTGCTGCTCCAGGATCTCGGCACCTCACTTGTTTTCGCCGCGATCACCGCAACCATTCTGATGATTGCCGGTACCCGCTGGACCCATCTGGCGGCCATCGGAACCGGCGCGATCGCCTTCACTGCGATCGTTCTGGTGCTGATGCCGATGGTGGGAGCACCGGTGCTGAAGGAGTATCAGCAGGATCGTCTTACTTCATTTCTCAGCCCCTCGTCGACAATTGGCGATGCGGGCTACCAGCAAAACCAGGCCAAGGTCGGAATCGGCGCCGGTGGAACCACCGGACGCGGCGACCAGGCCACCCAGTCGGACCTCGGATTCGTGCCCGAGCGACACACGGACTTCATATTCGCCGTGGTCGCGGAGCGTTACGGATTCGTCGGGGCCGCACTGGTCCTGTCCCTTTTCGCCCTGCTCTTCTGGCGGGCGTTGCGTCTGATGACGCTCTCGAAGAATCGTTACGGAACTCTTGTCGCAGGCGGAATCGCCGCGGCGATCATCTTCCAGGTCTTCGTCAATGTGGGAATGAACCTCGGCATCATGCCGATCACCGGCATCCCTTTGCCGCTGGTCAGCTACGGGGGGTCGGCGGTCATCGCCACCTTCCTGATGATCGGGGTCCTGCAGAGCATCCACATCGAGTCGCACGCCGCTCAGAGGAGCCCCTGGATCGACTGAGAATCCAGAGGGCAACCAATCTGAACGGAATCGCATTACATGAAAAAAACCATTGTCGTGTCGGCCGACCGGGGTGAAACCCGGGTCGCCGTACTCGAAGCAAAAACGGTCAAGTCGCGACGCGAGGTGGCCGAGGTCTACATCGAGCGCAAGGGCGCCCGTTCGCTCGTCGGAAACATCTACCTCGGCAAGGTGGACAACGTCCTGCCGGGAATGGAAGCAGCCTTCGTTGACATCGGGCTCGAACGAAACGGGTTTCTGCACGTCGACGAGATCCTGCTGCCCGACGGTCAGCAGGCCCCCCGGCGCGGCCGGGGTCAGGGCAGACGGATCGACGAGCTGCTGAAACCGAAGCAGGAGATCCTGGTCCAGGTGATCAAGGACCCGATCAAGTCGAAGGGCGCCCGGCTCTCGATGAACGTGACCATCGCCGGTCGATACCTGGTCTACGCGCCGTCCGGAACCGGAGTGGGGGTGAGCCGCCGGCTCGCCGACAAGGAGCGCGACCGCCTGCGCCGCATGGTCGGCCGCACCTACGAGGGACCGGGTGGGCTGATCGTGCGCACCGCCGCTCACGGCGCCAAGAAGACCGATTTCGTGCGGGAGATCGCCTACCTCCACCGGCTCGACGAGGTGCTGGAGGACCGGCGAAAGGGCGCGAAGGCCCCTTCCCTCGTTTTCCAGGAGCAGGACCTGCCGGTCCGGGTGTTGCGCGACGTCTTCCTCAACGAGTTCGACAAGGCGGTGATCGACGACGAGAAACAGTTCAACCGGGTGACCAGCTTCTTCAAGCGGACCGCTCCGGAACTGGTTGAAGGGGTCGAGCTCTACCGCGGCGAGAAGCCGCTGTTCGAGAAGTGGGAGATCGAGAAGGCGATCCAGTCCACTCTGGGGCATCGGATCGACCTGCCTTCGGGCGGCTACCTGATCATCGACTACACCGAGGCTCTGACCGTGATCGACGTCAACTCCGGCTCCTTCACCGGGCGTGGCAAGGGCGGGCTCGAGGAGACGATCACCAAGGTCAATACCGAGGCGGCGGTCGAGGTGGTCCGTCAGCTGAGGCTGCGCGACATCGGCGGAATCATCGTGATCGACTTCATCGACATGGCCAAGGGCCGGAACCGGGACAAGGTGCTGGGCATCCTGCGAAGCGCCCTGGACGCAGACAAGTCGAAGAGCTACCTGGTCGAGATCTCGCCGCTCGGGCTGGTCGAGATGACCCGACAGAACATCACCGATGGCGTCCGCGAGATTCTCACCGTCACCTGTCCGACCTGCGAAGGGGAGGGCGTGGTGCTCTCGGCCGAGACCGTGGCGATCGAGGGGCTGAGGAAGATGTCCGTGATCGCCCGTGAGCACGCCGAAGAGGAAGCGTTCCTGATCCGGGTCAACCCCAAGGTCGCGGTGCTGCTCAACCGTCCCGACTCCGGTCTGCTTGAGCTCGAGAAGGAGACCGGCAAGCGCTTCCACTTTGAAGGTGGCGAGGCGCTCGCAATCGACAACTTCGAACTGATCGAGTCCGGTGGCAAGGCCGGAATCGAGGAACGGGCCCTGCCCTTCCGCCCGGAGGAGGAGGTTTTCGTCCGGATCGAGGAACCCCACATGTACGAGCCGGATGCCGGGGTGGCCCGGATCGACTCCTACATCATCTCGATCGCCGATGCGGCCGATCTGGTCGGGGAGCGGCGAATGGTGAAGATCGAGTCGGTTGAGCGGGCATCGGCTACGGCGACCCTGCTGCCGGACGCGGAGCAGCCACCGGAATCCCGCGGTGAGAAGCAGAACGGCGGCTCCCGCAAGGGGTCCGGCGGGGGCAGCCGGAATCGATCCGGACAACGAAGCAGGCCGAACGGAACCGGAGGCGGATCCGGCGGTGGGAAGAGCCGGAGCGGGGACGAATCCGGAGCCGGAAGGAAGTCCGCCGGGTCCTCCTCAGACGGCAAGTCCGGCCAGAGCGGAAAGGCTGACGAACCGGCCTCCGATGACTCGAAAGGCAGCGCGGAGAACGAGTCGGACGAGGGCAAGGAGCCAAACGGACAGAACCCGGTAAACTCCGGACGGTTCAGCCTCAGGCGTGGCCGCCGTCGTCGTGGCCGCAAGAAGGCGGACGCCGGCAGTTGAGGCGTCCCGCACTGCCGGTCAAACGACAAGGATTCGAGAGCAAAGCTTATGTACGCGGTTGTTGAAAGTGGTGGCAAGCAGTATCGGGTCGAGGAAGGCACCGTGCTGCTGGTCGATCGGCTCAAGGCCGAGGAGGGCGAAACGGTCGCCCTGAAACCGGTCATGGTCAGCAGCGACGGGCTCGTGGTGGACGCCAAGAGCCTGGAGAAGATCAAGATCGAGGCAACCGTCACCGGGCATGAGCGGGGCGAGAAGATCCGGGTCTTCAAGTACAAGGCCAAGAAGGGTTACAGCCGCCGCCAGGGGCATCGGTCCGAACTGACCAGGCTTGAAGTGACTTCGCTCGGCGGATCGAAGAAGAAGGCGACCCCGAAGAAGGCCGCCGCCAAGCAGGAGCCGGAGGCCGAGGCCGGTACCGCCGAGCAGAAGAGTCCGGCGAAGAAGCCCGCGGCAAAGAAGGCCCCGGCGAAGAAGCCGGCTGCCAAACCGGCCGCGAAGGCCGCAGCTGAGACTGAGACAACGGCCGCCTCGAAGAAGCCGGCCGCGAAGAAGGCCACGCCGAAGAAACCGGCGGCCACGAAGGAGGAAACCGATGGCGCATAAGAAAGGACTCGGTTCCTCAAGGAACGGTCGTGACTCGAACCCGAAGATGCTCGGGGTCAAGGTGTTCGCCGGCCAGGCAGTGAGCGGTGGCGAGATCATCGTGCGTCAGCGCGGCACCAGGTTCTGGTCCGGTGACGGCACCGGCATCGGCCGCGACCACACCATCTTTGCCACCCGACCCGGCACGGTCGAGTTCAGTGCCGGGCGCCGCGGCCGGGTGATCTCGGTCACCTCGAGCGAGTAGGCAGATCGCCGACCGCTTGAGGGGGCGCCCGCAACCAGCGGGCGCCTCGATTCCACGGCGTCCGGTCGGCCCCCGGTACAGTTTTGCCATGGGAGTGTGGTTGAAACGGAGGCTGACCACGGGCATCGCCGCTCTCGGCCTGATGCTGCTGCTGCTCCTCCCGACGTTCGCGGGGGCGGCCCCTGCGGCCAGTTCCACGACTCCGAAGGTCCGTCCTCCGGTTGTGGTCATGGTCCTGGACGAGATCCCGACCAGTGCGCTGATTGACCACGGGGGCAACATCTGGCGTTCGAGGTTCCCCAACCTGGCGCGGCTCTCCCGGGAGGCGACCTGGTATCCGAACTACAGCACCAACTCGGGCACCACCTACCTCTCGGTGCCGACCATTCTGAGCGGCAAGTACTCCCGGTCCGGCAATACCTTCCCGATCTTCAGGCAGTACGAGCAGAACCTGTTCAGCTGGATGAACGGGTCCGGGTACCGGATCCGGGCGGAGGAGGTGGCGACCAGGGTCTGTCCGCCCGGAGTCTGCCCGGCTGCTCCCGGCAGCACGCCCGACCCGGCGAAGTTCGCTTCGGCCCGTGAGTACATGTTCGCCAGCGTGCAGGCCGCCCCGAACGTGTACAGGCGGGATGCCCTGGCTCTCGTGAAGGCCCTCAGGATCCGCCCGGGAGAGCTGATTTTCAGGCACCTGCTGCTGCCCCATCATCCGTACAAGTTCCTGCCTTCATGCCGGGAGTACACATCCGGACCCGTCCCGTTGAGCGGGCCGGTCCAGCCGGACGGTGCGGGACGACCCCGAGTCTCCGTCCCGTCCGGAAACGTACGTCTCGGGTACGAGCGGATGATGCTTCAGCTCGGCTGCACGGACCGGGTGATCGGTGCGCTCAGGCGAACCGCCATCCGGCAGGGGATGTGGAAGTCGATGATGCTCGTGGTGGTCGGTGATCACGGCGTTGACCATCGTCCGGGTGGCTTCCGGCGTGACGCCACCCCGGACACGATCGGTTCGATCGGATTCACCCCCCTCTTCATCAAGTATCCCGGCAGCCTCAGGGGCGGAAAGTCCCCGCTTCCGGTCCGGGGAATCGACCTGTTCCCGACGATCACGGAGGCCACCGGCAGCGCCATGCCTGACGTCGACGGAACGCCGATCTCCCGTCTGGGTGCCGAGTCGGCAGGGCTGAGGGTTGACGGTGTCACGTACCCGTTCAGCCAGGCAGTCGCCAGCCGCGACCGGGCGCTTCGCTTCAGAAACCGGGTGTTGGGGAAGGGCGGCCTCTTCCGGATGGGTCCGGCCCCGCTGCTGATCGGTCGCAAGTCAACCACCCCGGGACTGGTGCGAACACCGGCCCGGCTGGACTCCCCCCGGTGGTACTCGGGCGCGAACGGCAACGCCGGAAAAGCCTCGGCCATGGTCACCGGCACGGTCAAGCGGCTCCCACCCGGGAGGATCGTCGCGGTTTCGGTGAACGGGCGGATCCGCGGCACGGCACAGATCTTCTGGGACGGCAAGGCGAAGCGATTCGGGGCGATGATCGACCCGCGCCACCTCAGAAGGACCAATCGGATCTCGGTTTTCGCGGTTTGGTAGCTGTACCTTGACCAGGAAGAGGCCTCGCAAGAAGATCTCGTCCTCACCGCCACCCGCCGGAGCGTCATGAAGCGACGCGGGACCGGGTCCGGACCACGACCGCTGCTCGGGCCGCTCGGCATGATTGTCGCCGTCCTCCTGGTCGGAACGATCTGGGCGGCTCCCGGTGCCGGGGCTGCCCCCGGGAACTCTCGCCCGCCGGTGGTGGTGATCGTGCTGGACGAGTTTCCGACCACCGCCCTGATCAACCAGGCCGGAGCGATCTCGCCAGCGCGGTTCCCCAACTTCTCCCGGCTGTCGCGAGAGGCCAGCTGGTATCCGAACCACACCACCGTCTCTCAGTGGACCTACAACGCGGTGCCGGCGATCCTCGGCGGCAACTACGCCCCCGCCCAGGCGACCCTGCCGGATTTCGGAAACTACCAGCAGAACCTGTTCACCTGGTCGGACGCGGGCGGTTACCGGATCGATGCGGAAGAGACCGCCACCCAGCTCTGCCCGGCATCGATCTGCCGGGATGCCACCCGGGACCGGTTGGAGCCATCCCGGTTCAACACTCCGCTCGGGTTCCTCCGGGCAAAGGTGGCCCAGCATGTGAAGCGGTCGAGAGCGAACGTCTTGAGCCGAATCCGACGACTCAAGATCCGCCCAGGCCGGATGGTGTTCCGGCATCTGCTCCTGCCACACCACCCGTACTCCTTTCTGCCGGACGGCCGGCGATACCCGAACGGTCCGATTCCGGCAAGCCCCTGGGGCGGACTCAGGGTCACCCAGCCGATCGGGAACGTGAGGCTCGGCTACCAGAGGATGATGCTCCAGATCGGATACGTCGACCGGATGATCGGGCAGCTGAGGCGAAATGCGCTCCGGCAGGGAAAGTGGAAGTCGATGATGCTGGTGGTGACCGGTGACCACGGAATCGAGCATCGGCCCGGCTTCAACTGGCGTGAAGTGAACGCGAGGAACCTCGGCTCGATCGCCTTTGCGCCCCTCTTCATCAAGTATCCCGGCCGGCTCCGCGGCGGCAGATCGACGCTCGCGACCCAGGCGGTGGACATCCTCCCGACGATCGCCCGCGAGGTCGGGATCAAGATCCCCGCGGGCGACGGACGACCGATCTCCGATCTCTCCGCCGAACCACGGCCGGTGCGTATGGATGCGGCGACATTTCCGTTCGATCAGGCAGTCAGGAGCCGCAATCGGGCGATCAGGTACCGGAACGGACTACTTGGACGGGGTGGGCTTTTTCGTCTCGGTCCACGTCGGGATCTGATCGGACGTCGGCCCGGTGCGGTCCGGCTCTCGGGAGTGAACGCCTCGCTTGACTCCCCCGGCAGCTACGGCAGGGTCCGGCGAGGTGCGGCCTCGGTGCCGGCGATGGTCACCGGCACGGTGAGGGGGATCCGGGCCGGCCGGATCGTTGCGGTCACGGTCAACGGGGTGATCCGGGGAACCGCCCAGGTGTTCCGGGACGGGAGAAAACGGCGTTTCGGCGCGATGGTCGACCCGGCCACGCTCCGATCCCGAAACCGGATCAGGATCCTCCTGGTGCGCTGAATCGGGCAATGCGCTGATCCGATATCTTGATGGCCAAGCAGAAGGGCAGGGGCGAACCAGCGCCGACCGGCGTGGAGGAATCAGATGGAAGGAACCATTCTGTTGAGCAGAATCCCAGGCTTGATCGCGGCCGTCGGAGTGGCGCTCGTTCTGACGCTGACTCTGGTCGCATCGGCCGAGGCGGTTCCGAGGTGCCGCTACAACTCGCCGTACGCCTGCAAGGCAAAGCAGGAACGATCATGCGGCAAGATCATCACCTGGCAGGAAGGGATCAAGGCCCCCTCCAGGGTGTTCGCCCGGAAAACGGGTTGTCGCACCGCCCGCCGGGTCGCGTGGCGCGGAGCTTACGGGTACCCAAACGGGCGCTGGCGGGTGGTTTACGGATCCGGCGAGGGTGGGGTCTGGGTCAAGGGCGGATCCCGCTACCAGGGGGAGCGACTCCTCTGGAGGAAGTACGTGCGCATATCCAGCCTCAGGCGATGATCGGTTGAATACTTTGTCCGCCGAGGGAAACACCGGAACGCTTTGCCGTCTGCTCCCGGTCGCCGCCGGGTGAGGTCGCCCCTCCGACAGGTCAGGATCCGGACCAGGCGCGATCCCGGATGGATGCTCTCCGCCGGTGTCGTGGTCGGGATCCTCGCTGCGCTTGCGGTGTCAACGAATGCCCGGGCGGGCTCGGGAGTCAGGATCACCGCCGGTCCCGCCGCGGAATCCGTGATCCGAACCTCGGCCCCCGTCTTCCGGTTTTCCTCGCCCGAGGGTGGGGCGCGGTTTCGCTGCCGGCTCGACCAGGGGCAGTCTTTCACCTGCAAGCCGCCACTCCGCCTGAGGGCCCTGACGGACGGCTGGCACCGTCTGCGGGTTTCCGCGGTCGACCAGGACGGGATCGAACTGTCTGTCGTCAAGCGACGGTTCCGGGTTGACACCGTTCCGCCGAAGTCCAGGATCGGAACGGCGCCGCGCCGCCTGATCCGGACCATCGAGCGCACCGTCCGCGCGGTGGTCGGGTTCAGGGGACGGCACGGAGCGAAGCGATTCGAGTGTCGACTCGATCGGGCAGGGTGGAGTCCCTGCCGGCCGCCGTTCAGGAGGCGAGTCGGGCCGGGGCGGCACCGCTTCGCGGTCCGGGCGATCGACGCGGCGGGAAACGTGGAGCGTCATCCCGTGATCCGGCGGTGGCGGGTCCGGCGGTGGGAGCCCGGACTGCGGTCGGCCCGCCGCTACGCCCGGCGGAGGGCCGGGCCGGTCTCCTTCGCGGTCGATGTGGGCTGGCGCCGTCAGGGTTTCCGGATGGCGCTCAGGGCGCGGTCCGCTTCGACCATCAAGACCGTGTTGATGGTCGCCTACCTGAACCGTCGAAAGGTCCGGCACCGGCGGCTGACCCGCAGTGAAAGGGGCAGGCTCGGGGTGATGATCAGGCACTCGGACAACGGTGCGGCAACGGCAGTCCGTGATCGGGTCGGAGCCCGCGGGATCAAGCGTCTGGCCCGGCGGGCCGGGATGAAGGACTTCCGTTACAGCCCGATCTGGGGAATCTGCAGGGTGAGTGCCCGTGACTACGCCCGGTTGATGCGGCGTCTCCCGGACCTGCTACCCCGCCGCCACCGGAGGTTCGCACTACGGCAGTTGGCCGGGATCACCCGGAGCCAGCGCTGGGGGGTCGGCCGGATCCGCATCCGCGGCTGGGGACGCTACTTCAAGGGTGGCTGGGGAATCAGCGATGGAGGTCACGGTGGTGTCGTGAGTCACCAGATGCTCCTGCTGAAGCGGGGCCGCTGGCGGATCGGGGTCGCGATCCTCACCCAGGGCAACCCTTCGGTCGGGTACGGAAACGGCACCCTCCGCGGAGTCGCCCGGCGGCTTCTCCGAGGCCTCCCACACTGAACATCGAGCGCGCGTCCCGCGCGGGAATCGGAAATGCGGGCGTTCACCGGGGCCCGCTGATCCCGGACGCCTGTGGTTGGTGGCAGAATCTCCGACAGGACATGGGTGAGGGACTCGTCAAAGTCGGCAGGCAGGTTCGGGGCGGATGGTGATCCTCCGTCGAAAAGCATGGTCGATTCCGGTTGTCGCTGCGGCCCTCTTTTTCGCAGCGACCGGATCCCCACATGCCGCCGGAACACCGGCCGCGGCTTCCGGTCGCCCCCCGGTGGTGGTGCTTCTCCTTGACGAGTTCCCGACCACGGCGCTGATCGACCGGCACAGCGGGATCGACGAGAATCGGTTCCCGCACTTCGCGCAACTCGCCAGGGAGGCGGTCTGGTACCCGAACCACACCACGGTTTCGAGCGTCACCTACAACTCGATCCCCGCCATGTTGACCGGGAACATGCCGCTGGCGGAGGACACCTTTCCGGTCGTCCAGCGTTATCCGCAGAATCTGTTTCCGCTGCTCAGCGCCGGCGGCTACAGAATCGACGGCCGGGAACCGATCACCGAACTGTGCCCGGTTGCGCTCTGCCCGTTGAGGAGCGGGCCGAGGCCGGATCCGACCATGTTCGGATCCTCGGTTGAACTCGTGCGGGCACAGTGGGACCTGAACGCCGCGAGTTCAAGGGGAAAGATCCGGGGTGAGCTGCGCCGAATCGCGATTCGCCCCCGCACCCTGATCTTCAGGCATCTGCTCCTGCCTCATCACCCGTACCAGTTCCTTCCGTCGGGCCAGGTCTACCGGGACGGTCCGATCCCGAAAACGCCCTGGGGGGAGGGACGGATATCCAACCCGATCGGCAATGCCCGGCTGGGCTACCAGCGGATGATGCTGCAGGCCGGCTACGTCGACCGGATCATCGGGGCTTTCCGACGAAACGCCATTCGCCAGCATCGATGGAAGTCAATGATGCTGGTGGTGGTGGGTGACCACGGGGTCGAGCACCGGCCCGGCCGGTACTGGAGAAACATCAATCGGGCGAACGTCGGATCGATCGCATTCACCCCGCTTTTCGTGAAGTATCCGGGCAGCGTCAAGGGCGGGATGTCTCTGCGGCCGACCCAGGGGATCGACGTTCTGCCGACCATCGCCAGAACCGCCCGGATCGGCATCCCGGCGGTTCAAGGCAGGCCGGTCTGGACGGTTCCCGCCGATCGGCGACCGGTCACGGCCGACGGCCGGACCTTCCCCCTCGGTCGGGCGCTGGCCAGCCGCAACGAGGCGGTCGAGTACCGCGACCGGCTGCTCGGAACCGGCGGCTTCTATCGGATGGGCCCGGCCCGTCATCTGATCGGTCAGGAAACTGCCCGCACCCCGGCGACAACGGTCAACGCCCGGCTTGACGACCCCGAGGCCTTCACCGCGGTCAGGCTCGGGGCGCGCCGGGTTCCGGCGATGGTGACCGGCCGGGTCACCGGGATCCGGGAGGGTCAGATACTCCTCGTCTCGGTCAACGGAGTCATCCGGGGAACCGCCGAGGTCTTCCGCGACCGCAGGAAACTTCGCTTCGGGGCGATGATCGACCCCGACCATCTGCTCCGGCGCAACTGGGTGTCCATCTACCGGCTGCCGGATCCGACCCCGACCCCGACCCCACCGCGGAGTGATCGGAAGTAGCCGGACGCCTGGAATAGGATCTTCCGGTGCGATCCCGGCTGCTGATCCTTCTGTTGCTCGTCACGACGCTCGGCCTGGCGGTCGCGGGCTGTCGGGTTCAGTTCGGGGAGGGGCCGGCCGGTGAGTTCAGTCCGGCAACCCCCGGCGTGCTTACCGTCGCCACCGAGAAGGTCCCGACGATCGGATTCTGGCTCGGAACCAGGGCCAGGCCCACCGGCGGGTTCGAGTATGAGCTGGCGGTGGCTCTGGCCGACCGGTTCGGACTTGACCGGATCGAGATCCGCACGGTTCCATTCGAAAAGTTGACCGCCGGTGACCTCGACGGTGCCGACCTGGCGCTGCGAGAACTGACCCCGACCACCGAGCGGGAGAAGAATCTCGACTTCTCTACCCCCTACATCGCGGCCCCACCGGCCGCCCTGGTCCGGGCGGGCGAGCGGATCCCGGACCTGAAAACCGCCCGGGAACTCTCCTGGGTCGTGCCCGAGGGAACCACTCTGGTCGCAACTCTGGAGGACCTGGTCCGGCCGGAGAGGATGACCACGGCCCCGGACCGGCCCGCGGTGGTTCACCGGGTGATCAACGGCGAGGCCGACGCAGCGCTTTTCGATCTCCCGGTGGCGCTGGCGCTGGCCCGGGCATCGAAGGGAGGGCTCGAGGTCGCGGCGCAGTTCGGTGGCAACGAAACCTTCGCCGCGGCCCTGCCGAAGGGTTCCGGCAACCTGGAGGCGGTCAACTCCGCGATCCGGGCGCTCGCCGCCGACGGAACCATCTCCGAACTTTCCGAGAGGTGGCTTGGCGTCAGCCTGTGGGGTGACTCCTTCCAGGTTCCCTCCGTACCGTTGATCCGATCATGAGGAGCAAGACCTGATGCTGAATCTCGAAGCGCCGGACGGTTCCACCTGGGAGTTCCTGGTCCTGTTCCTGGTGGTGCTGGTCGGCCCGATCGTGGTCGAACGGTTCCGGATGCCCGGAATCATCGGGCTGCTTATCGGCGGCTTCATCATCGGGCCGCAGGGTCTCGGTGCGATCTCCTCCGGCAACACCACGGTGCCCGATCTCGGCCAGCTCGGGTTGCTCTACCTGATGTTCGTGGCCGGGGTGGAACTGGATCTCTCGATGATCCGGATGCACCGCCGGGGAGTGATCATCTTCGCCGGACTCACCTTTGCGGTTCCGATGGTCTTCGGGTCCGCGGCCGGGTTCGCGCTCGGCTGGTCGACCCCGGCGGCACTCCTGCTCGGTTCACTGCTGGCCTCACACACCCTGCTCACCTACCCGATCATCCGACGGGCCGGGCTCTCGGCCAATCCGGCTGCAGCCACCGCAGTCGGAGCCACGGTGATTACCGACACACTCGCCCTGTTGGTGCTGGCCGCCGTTTCCGGCACCCAGACCGGCAGCGGGACGACCCTCGAGATCATGATCCAGCTCGCGATCGGGCTGGTCGTCCTGACCCTGTCGACACTCTGGCTGATGCCGAAGCTGGCCCGGGTCACCCTGACCCGCTTCGGGACCGAGAAACCGGTTCGCTACCTGATCGCGATCTGTGCCTTCCTGCTTGCGGCAACGATCTCCGAGGTGTTCGGGATCGAGGGAATCGTCGGTGCCTTCTTCGCCGGACTCGCCCTCAACCGCCTGGTGCCGAACGGCGGCCCGTTGATGGATCGGGTCGAGTTCTTCGGGTCCGCGGTCTTCATCCCGGTGTTCATGGTCTCGGTCGGACTGATCCTCAACCCCGGGGTGATGGCCGAGCCATCGACCCTCGGCCTGGCCGGGCTGATGATCGTCGCCTGCCTCGGCGGAAAGGCGATCGCCGCCTACCTGACGGTGCCACTGCTCGGCTTCAGTCGGAGCGAAGGCAGCATGATCTTCTCGATGACCAGCCCTCAGGCGGCGGCCACCCTGGCGGCGGTCATGGTCGGCCTTCAGATCGGGCTGTTCGGTGAGTCGGTGGTCAACGCCTCGCTTGTGGTGATCCTGGTCAGCGTGATTCTCAGCACCCTGGTCGCCGAGCGTTCGGTGAAGGGGGTGGAGCCGCTGGCGGTTGAACACCGGCCGCTCGGTTCCCACATCCTGGTTGCGGTCGAGAACCCGGAGCAGGCAGCCTCGGCGATGCGGGTGGCCGCCTGGATCGCCGGTCCGGAAGGCGGCACCGCAACCGTGCTGACGGTCGGCGATCCCCGCAAGCCCGGGCTCCCCGGGGAACTGCGTGATCGGCTGGAACGGGACTCGGTCGCCGCCGGACTGGACGCCCACCTGGCGGTGGTCCACGACACCTCGTTCGCCCGGGGGGTGCTGAACGCGGCCGCCTCCAGCAGCGCATCCCTGATCCTGGCAATGATCAAGGATCAGCCGGCACGGGCCGCCCGGGGCTGGGCCGAAGCGGTTGCGGGAGCCAGCCCGATGCCGACCGCGCTGCTCCGTGGTGAGACCGACAGTCTGACCTCGGTGCTGGTCCAGCCCGGGGAAGACTGTCCGGCCGCCTCCGAACTGGCGGCGACGATCGGTTCCCGGATCGGGGAGCAACTCGGGGAGACAGGTGTTTCGGAACGGTCCGACCGGATGCCCGGCTCCGGTCCGGCGACCGGTCAGATTCTGATCCGGCCGGTCCAGAGCTGGGATTTTCTCGCCGGGCTCCCCGACGTGCCCGAGGGCGCCGCGATGATCGTGATCCCGGACTTCGTGAGCACCGCCGAGGAGGCTGAGAAGCAGGCCGAACTTGCAGTCGCCGAGACCCCGTTGACCGGCAACTGAGCGGTAGCCTCCCCGGGACCATGAGGGGAAAGACCTCCAGAATCGGGCAGCAGCTTGTCGTGACCCTCCTCGGGATGGCCATGCTTACTCTCGTGTCCGTCTCCGGTTCTGTCGGAGCGGAGGGAACGGAACAGGCGGCCGCCGTCCGCCTGGGGGCAGCGATCCCGGCCCAGCGGACCCTGCCCCGTCCGAAAATCAGGCAGTGGTGGATCCCGTTCGGGCCAAAACGGAAGCACCAGATGGCCGCCTACTCGAAGCGACACTACGGGAAGCGTGAGTGGCGGCTGCGTCGACCGAAGGTGATCGTTGAACACATGGCGGTAACTCCCGACGTCGGCTCGATCTGGAACACCTTCGCCCCCAACCGGCCCGACCCCGAGCTGGGTGAGCATCCCAACACCTGCGCCCATTTCGCGGTATCCCGATCGGGGCGGATATTCCAGTTGGTCGGGCTGAACAAGCGCTGCCGGCACACGGTCGGGCTGAACCAGACCGCGATCGGAATCGAGCACGTCGGCTACCGGGACCGTGACCTGCTCGGAAATCGCCGCCAGATGCGAGCCTCACTGAGGCTGACCAGGTGGCTTCGCTGCCGCTATCGGATCGGGATCAGGGACGTGATCGGCCACAACGAAAGCCTTCGATCCCCCTATCACCGGGAACGGATCCGGCGGCTGAGACATCAGACCCACGGGGACATGCGTCGCTCCTCGATGCGCCGCTACCGGCTGCGGCTCCACCGTGCCGGCCGCTGTCCCGCCTGACCCGGCGGTCATCGATCGATGTGGCCGGTTCCGGATCAAGCCTTGAGACAGAGCTCCGGTCCCCGGACCTGACTGCTCCGACGATCCCCGTAACCTAGGCGGGTGCTCTACGACCGGGCGAAAATCTATGTGGAGGGTGGGGCCGGCGGTAACGGCTGCGTCTCCTTCCGCCGGGAGGCTCACGTGCCCCGGGGCGGTCCTGACGGTGGCGACGGCGGCCACGGTGGCGGGGTCGTGCTCGAGTGTGACGGTTCCCGACGTGACCTGGGGGGAGTCCGGGCCAGGCACTTCCGGGCGGAACGCGGGCGTCACGGTGAAGGCTCCGGAAAACACGGTGCCCGCGGGGCCGACCTGGTGATCAAGGTCCCGCCGGGCACCCAGGCGACCTCGGTCAAGGGCGATCCGGTCGATCTGACCCGGCCCGGACAGACCGCGGTACTGGCCCGCGGGGGCCGGGGTGGTCACGGAAACCGGCGTTTCACCACCTCGGTTCGTCAGGCCCCGCGATTCGCCGAGAACGGTACCGCCGGAGAATCCGGCTGGATCGAACTGCGGCTGAAGTTGCTGGCGGACGTCGGGTTGATCGGCCTGCCCAACGCCGGCAAGTCATCCCTGATCTCCCGGTTGACCCGGGCCGCCCCCAAGGTCGCGGACTACCCGTTCACCACCCTCGAACCGGCGCTCGGGACCCTGGAAACGGCCGACCGCCAGGTAGTCATCGCCGATATTCCCGGACTGATCGAAGGGGCCGCCGCCGGTGCCGGTCTCGGTCACGAGTTCCTCGCCCACGTGGAGCGTTGCGCGATGCTGGTTCACGTGGTTGAGCTGGCCCCGGCCGAAGGCGAGCCGATCGAGAACTACCGGGCGGTCCGGGAGGAACTGTCGGCCCACGGGGCAGGTCTCGAAAGCCTCCCTGAACTGGTCGTGCTCTCCAAGGCCGACCTCTGGACCGAGGCCGACATCGCCGACCAGGTCGGTGAGTGGGACCGAACCCTCGGCGACACGGTCCTCGGGGTGATTCCGGTTTCCTCGGCCACCGGATCGGGGCTGCCCTCCCTGCGGGAAGCGATCATCCGGTTCGTGCCGGAGACCGTTCCGGCGGGCGACCTCGCCCCGGGCGGGGTGTCGGTGGATTTCGCGGCCGAACATCTCACCTATCGGCCACAGGGGGAGGACGGCTACTCCGTGGTCCGGGAGCAGGAGGGGGTGTTCCGGATCCAGGGTCACGGGGTCGAGGTGCTGTTCGACCGCTTCGATCTGAACAACGAGGAGGCGCTGGCCTACCTCGAGAATCGCCTGACCGAGATCGGTGTGATGGCCGAACTGAGACGGGCCGGCTTCGAATCCGGCAACGAGATCCGGGTCGGCGAGTACGAGTTCGAGCTCTACTGACGGCAGCCGGTGCCCGAGGGAGCCCGGCCTGGCCGGAACTTCCCGGGCTCAAATAGGGTCTTGCCCATGACCCTGGTGGTGAAACTCGGATCCTCGATCGTGGCGGCCGACGACGGCGGCCTTCGAAGCGAAGTGCTCGACTCGGTCTGTGGCCAGGCGGCATCGCTGAGGCGGGCCGGGGAGGACCTGGTCATGGTCACCTCCGGTTCGATCGCCCGGGGCATCCGGCTGCTCGGGCTGGAGGCCCGTCCGCGGGCGATCGACGAACTCCAGGCGGCTTCCGCGGTCGGCCAGGGATCGCTCTTCCGTGAGTACGAGAGCCGGCTGGAGCAGGGTGGGGTGGCCGCGGCCCAGGTCCTCCTCACCGCCACCGATGTGGCCTCACGGACCAGCTACCTGAACGCCCGCGGCACCCTTCGAAGGCTCCTGAGCTGGGGGGTGGTGCCGGTAATCAACGAGAACGACACCACCGCCACCGACGAGATCACCTTCGGCGACAACGACTTCCTCGCCGCGCAGGTAGCGATCATGCTGGACGCCCGTTTGCTGGTGCTGCTGACCAACACCGAGGGGGTGTTCACCGCCGATCCCGGCACCCACCCGGATGCCGAGTTGATCGAACGGGTTGAAGATTTCGATCAACTCGCCGACAAGGAGATCGGCGATCGCACCTCGGTTTTCGGCAGTGGCGGCATGCGCTCCAAGGTGGCGGCCGCAGAGATGGCCTCAGAATCCGGAATCGAGACCAGGATCTGCAACGGGACGTCGGACGGCACCCTCGCCGCCGCCGCCGCAGGTCGTCCGGCAGGCACCGCCTTCGGGGTTTCAAGCAGCCGGAACACCGGTTTCAAGCAGTGGCTGAAGTACGCGAAACCGGCTTCGGGCCGGATCGAGGTGGATGCCGGTGCCGCCCGGGTCCTGCGGCAGTCCGGTTCCAGCCTGCTGCCGGTCGGTGTCACCGCGGTCAGGGGCCCCTTTGACGCCGGTGACGCGATCGAGATCGTTGCCGATGGTCAGATCGTGGGCAAGGGAATAACCAACTACAGCGCCGAGGAGATCGATCAGATCAAGGGACTGAGAACTGCCGCGGTCCAGGAAAGAATGCCGCGGGCGGCCGAAGAGATCGTCCACCGGGACTACTTCGTCCTCGCCTGAAAAGACACCCACCCGGACGGGATTTGTGAGCCGGTAGGCTTGAGCCATGGAAGCAGCCACCGAGATCGCCGACATTGCCGCCGACACCCTTCGTGCGAAGGGTGCCGCCCGGCCGATGGCCGCAGCTCCGACCGCGGTGAAGAACCGGGCCCTGGAAGTGATCGCCCGGGGACTTGGCGATTCGGTCGAGCAGATCCTCGAGGCCAACCGGCTCGATCTCGCCGATGAGCGGGCCCAGACCCTCAGCGCCGCCCTGACCGACCGCCTGACCCTCACCCCGGAACGGGTGGAGGCGATGGCCGCGGGTGTCCGCGAAGTGGCGTCCCTCGATGATCCGGTCGGTGAGGTACTGGAGACAGGCAACCTCGAAAACGGACTCCGGTTGAGCAAGATCCGGGTACCGCTGGGAGTCGTTGCCGTGGTCTACGAAGCGCGGCCCAATGTGACCATCGACTGTGCGGCCCTGACGATCAAGTCCGGCAACTCGATTCTGCTGAAGGGATCGAGTTACGCCGAACGGACCAACACCGCCCTGGCCGAGGTGGTGCGGGCGGGACTCCTGGAGGCGGGTCTCCCGGAGGACGGAGTGGTCATGTCGATCGGGGGTGGACGCGAATCGATCGCCGATCTGGCAACCCAGGACGGGGTTGTGGATCTGCTGATCCCGCGGGGTGGAGAGGGCCTGAAGAAGACCCTGGAGGAGGTGGCCACAGTGCCGGTGATTTTCGCTGCCGCCGGGGTCTGCCACGTCTACGTCCATTCCGACGCGAACCTGGAGATGGCGAGAGCGGTCGCCTATAACTCCAAGGTCCAGCGTCCCGGTGTCTGCAACGCTTCCGAAACCCTCCTGGTGGACTCGGCGATCGCCGCCGCGTTCCTGCCGCCGGCCCTGGCGGAACTCGCCTCCGGCGGGGTGGAACTGGTCGGCGACGAGGCCACCCGTGCCAACGCCGAACTCACTCCGGTCGGCAACGCCACCGAAGAGGACTGGGACACCGAGTATCTGAATCTCAAGCTGGCGGTCCGGGTGGTCGACGATCTCGAGCAGGCGATCGAGCACATCAACCGGCACGGCAGCGGGCATTCCGACGCGATCGTCACCGACAACGTCCAGGCAGCGGATCTGTTCGCCCAGGGGGTTGACTCGGCGGCGGTCTACGTCAACGCGTCGACCCGGTTCACCGACGGGTTCGAGTTCGGCATGGGCGCCGAGATCGGCGTTTCCACCCAGAAGCTTCACGCCCGGGGACCGGTAGGGCTCCGGGAGCTCACCACAATCAAGTACGTAGCACGAGGCGATGGTCAGGTGCGGAGTTGAATGGCTCGCATCGGGATATTCGGTTCGACCTTCAATCCGCCGCATCTCGGGCATCTGATCCTGGCCCAGGAGGCTCGTTGGCGGCTGCTGCTTGACCGGGTGATCGCGGTTCCCACCGGCGACCCGTACCACAAGGAGGCCGACCGGTTGCCGGGCCGGGAGCTGCGCCTTGCCATGGCGGAAGCGGCCTTCGGCGATCAGCGGGACGTCGAGGTGTCCGATCTGGAACTGAGGCGGGAAGGTCCCAGTTTCACCTGCGACACGCTCGAGGAGATCGCTACCGCCAATCCGGACAGCAGCCTGCGCCTGCTGCTCGGGGCAGACGCGGCGCTGGGAATTGGGGGATGGCACCGGCCGGACCGGGTCTTCAGGTACGCCCGGGTGGCTGTTGCGCCCCGGGATCTGCTGGAACGGGACCGGATCGAGCAGGCGGCTGCGGCGGCCGGCGGAGCCGGCGAGGTGGACTTCTTTCCGATGCCGGAGGTCTCGATCTCCTCGACCCTGATCCGGGAGCGGATCCGGACGAGCGCACCGTACGCTCACCTCGTGCCGACGTCGGTCGCCTCGATCATCCAGAATGAAAACCTCTATGTCGCCTGAAGACAGCATCGACCTCGCCAGGACGCTCGCCCGACTGGCCGACTCCAAGCTGGGTGAGGACATCACCCTGCTCGACATGCGTGACCTGGTCGCCTACACCGACTTCCTGGTGGTCTGCGGCGCCCGGAACGAGCGCCAGGCCGAGGCGATCGCCGAGGAGGTTCAGGTGAGGCTGAAGCGTGATCGCGGCCTGCTGCCGGTGAACGCCGGCTTCGTCGGGGATGCGGACTGGAAGGTTCTCGACTACCTCGACTGTGTGCTCCACATCTTCACCGACGAAGCCCGGCAACGCTACGACCTCGAGGATCTCTGGCACGAAGCCCCGCGGCTCGAGCTCGACCTGCCGGCCACCCCGGCAGGCGAAGTCAACGCCGCCTGAATCTGCGGTGGCAGGACGTCTGCCGACGGGTCACACCGGTCGGACCGACCCGGTTTCGCTTCGGTAAGATCCCCGGGCCGTCCTCACGAGGGGCTATAGCTCAGCTGGCAGAGCGCTTGCATGGCATGCAAGAGGTCCCCGGTTCGATCCCGGGTAGCTCCATTTACTTCTCAGCCTCGGCCTTGAGGCCCTCGGCGGCGTCCTTGGTAAGCCACTCCTTGAGCTTGTCCTCGACCGGGCCCTTGATCAAGAGGCCGAGCATGCGGCCGGTGTCAGCCTCAAGCGCATAGGTGGCACGGGTGCGGTCATCCCCCAGATCCTCGAGGATCCACTTGCCCTTCAGCCACTTGAGGTCACCCTTGGTCTGCTCCCAGGTCATGCCGTCCTCAGGCTGGTAGGAGAACTCCAGGCGTGAGGTCACGTCCTTGACCTTGGCGTCCGACTTGATCTGGACCACCGTGGCGCGACCCTCGCCGTCGGACTCCAGCACATCGAGTTCCTTCATTGAGTCCTGCCAGTCCGGCGTGTGCTCAAGGTCGGAGATGATTTCGTAGCAGCGGCTCCGGGGCGCGTTGATCTCGACCGTACGCTCCGCTTTGAGAATTCCCATACCGGAATCGTATAGCCATCCACGGCGGCCGTAATGTCGCCCGTAGACCCATCCGGGCGGTACTCTCGACGGGTGACACCTGGATCTCGTGAACATCCTGCATCGGCTATACCGTCTGCGGTCGCTCCCGGAGAGCGCGACCATTTGACGAACCGGGCAGCGTTGGCTGACTCGCTTCGTCGGCCGATGGAGGAGCGGCTTGAGCTCGCGCTGAGCTGGAATCGATTGGTGTCCGAGCTCGAGATCGGAGTGGAGCAGACAGAGCGGGAATCCACCGACCGTTGGCCGGAGCAGCAGAAGTTCTGGACGCCCGAATCCTCGGGCCGGATGGCCAACGGTCTCAAGATACCCCCGTCCGCTCCTGCTGGGGTCGCGTGATCAATGGCATCTGACGACAACTCACGGCCTGCTTGATCTGATCGCGCTCCCGGCGCATCTGGGGTCTTTCGGCGAGATGCAGAAGCGGGCTCACAAGGTGGCTGTGGACGATTTTGAGGTACTGGTGGCCAGCCGGGAAGATCTCCTGAAGATGAAACGTGCGGCAGGCAGGCCGCAGGATCTCGCCGATGTGGAGCTGCTTGAGTCGTTCCTTCGTCAGGACGAACCCGAATAGTTGCGCCTTTTCACAGCCTGAGGGAATGACCGGGCAACGTCGATAGTCCACGACATAGACTGAGCGGTCGATGAGTCGGTACGAAGCGCGGGAAATCGAAGCGAAGTGGCAGGGGATCTGGGCCGAGGAGAAGACCTGGGAGGTCCCCAACCCGGGCCAGCCGGGGTACGACCCCGAAAGGCCGAAGGCGTACGTGCTGGAGATGCTGCCGTACCCTTCCGGCGAACCGCACGTCGGGCATCTCAAGTGCTACGCGGTCGGTGACGCGATCGCCCACTTCCGGCGCCGCAACGGCTACGAGGTGATCCACCCGATGGGTTACGACTCGTTCGGGCTGCCGGCCGAGAACAACGCGATCAAGACCGGGGTGCCGCCCCGGGTTGCCACCGAAAAATCGATCGAGTCCTTCCGGCGCCAGTTCAACGAGTGGGGTATCTCGATCGACTGGTCGCGGGAACTGGCGACCCACACGCCGGAGTACTACCGGTGGACCCAGTGGCTCTTCCTGCAGATGTTCGAGCGGGATCTCGCCTACCGCACCAAGGCCCCGGTGCAGTGGTGCCCGAAGGACGCCACCGTGCTCGCCAACGAACAGGTGGTCGACGGGCGCTGCGAGCGTTGCGGGACCGAGGTCGAGACCCGCAACCTGAGGCAGTGGTTCTTCCGCACCACGGCCTACGCCGAGGAGCTGCTGGCCGATTTCGAGAAGCTCGAGTCCTGGCCCGAGCATGTGGTCACCATGCAGAAGAACTGGATCGGCCGATCCGAAGGGGCCGAGGTCACCTTCCGCTGCGAATCGGCCGACATCGACTTTCCGGTGTTCACCACCCGTCCCGACACCCTGTTCGGCGCGACCTTTTTCGTGGTCGCCCCCGAACACCCGGAGCTCGACCGGCTGATCGAGGGCACCCCGGTCGAAGCCGAGGTTCGCGAGTACGTGAACCGGGTTGCCCGCAGCTCCGCCGCCGAACGAGGCGACGAAGCCCGGGAAAAGACCGGGGTCGCGCTCGGCCGTACCGTCACCAACCCGGTCAACGGGGAGGAGATCCCGATGTTCGTCGCCGACTACGTGCTGATGGATTACGGCACCGGCGCGATCATGGCGGTTCCCGGTCACGACAGCCGCGACCACGAGTTCGCCCGTGCCTTCGACCTGCCGATCCGACGGGTGATCGAGGGTGAGCCCGAGGACGGCGGTGACTCGGAAGGACTGCCGTACTCGGGCGATGGCCCGATGACCGGCTCTGACCGGTTCGACGGCATCCACAATCGCGAGGCCTACGGACAGATCCTCGAGTGGCTTGCGGCCGAAGGACGGGGCGAGGCCTCGGTGAACTTCCGTCTTCGCGACTGGCTGGTTTCACGTCAGCGGTACTGGGGCGCACCGATCCCGATCGTCCACTGTGAAACCTGCGGGATGGTCCCGGTCCCGGAAGACCAGCTTCCGGTACGACTGCCCGAGATCGAGGACTACGCCCCGCAGGGCAGGAGTCCGCTGGCCGCGGCGGAGGAGTGGGTGGCCGTCGAGTGCCCGACCTGCGGCGGTCCAGCCCGGAGGGAAACCGACACCATGGACACCTTCGTCGACTCCTCCTGGTACTTCCTGCGCTACCTCGATGCCCGCAACGAGGAAGCGGCCTTCGACCGGGAGGCAGCCGATCACTGGATGCCGGTCGATCAGTACATCGGCGGGGTCGAGCACGCGATCATGCATCTGCTCTACGCCCGGTTCTTCACCAAGGCGCTCCACGACATGGACCGGCTCGGGGTGGTCGAACCCTTCGCCAACCTGTTCACCCAGGGAATGATCACCCGCGACGGGGCGAAGATGTCGAAGTCGAAAGGCAACACGGTCAGTCCGGCCGAGATCGTCGCCCGCCACGGGGCCGACGCCGCCCGAACCTACGTCTGCTTCATGGGCCCGCCGGAACGGGGTGCCGACTGGACCGACGAAGGGGTGGAGGGAGTCAACCGTTTCCTCTCGCGCCTCTGGCGGATAGCCGACGACCTCGCCGGTTCCGGTCCGGCTCCCCTGGCTTCCGACCCTTCGGCCGAGGGTGATCGCCGGACCCTGCTGGCCAAGGCCCACTGGGCGATCGGGAAGGCCGGCCACGATTTCACCCGGGGATTCCAGTTCAACACGGTGATCGCTGCGGTGATGGAACTGGTCAACGAGATCTACCGGGCCCGTGAGGCGCTCGGCGAGGAACCCGGGGATCTCGACGCGCTCCGGTTTGCCACCGCGACGGCCGGGTCCCTGATCCAGCCGTTCGCCCCCCATCTCGGCGCCGAGATCTACGAGAAGCTGACCGGAGAACGGGTCTGGGAGGCGGCCTGGCCGGAACCCGATCCGGCTCTGCTGAAGAGCGAGACGATGACCGTCGTGGTGCAGGTGAACGGCAAGGTCCGGGACCGGATCGAGGTGGCCGACGGGACCCCCGACGAGGAGGTCCTGACTGCCGCCAAGGCGGCCGGAAACGTCGCCCGTCACCTCGAGGGTACCGTCCCGGTCAAGGAGATCGTGATTCCCGGCAAGCTGGTCAACCTGGTGGTTCGCCCGGCCTGAGCGGCTACGGGGTTCCTCCCCTTGGATGGGCGCCCGATCGGTGCCCGGTTGTGGCGGAAGTCGTTACGCAGCCGTATGGAAACGTTGCTGAAGAATTTGCGCCTGGAGCACCATCCGTGAGCGACTCCGCGCCAGGCTCTGGTTGTGATCGATCTCGACCGGAAGCAGATTCTCGTGTACGCGACGGTGGCAGCGGCCGTGATCATCATCGGCCTGGTCTCGTTGCGGAGTTCAACTGGCGGCTCGAATCCCGCCCCGGAACGGACCGGGTCAGGGAAGGCAGACCGGGAAGGTGAAAGGGGCTTCGCTCTGGCTGCCGGCCGGCGGGCGCTGGTGGTCGATGTCTCAGGGGCGGTGGTCAAGCCCGGGGTCTACCGGATGCCGGAGGGGACCCGGGTCGTCGACGCGATCCGGCGGGCAGGTGGCCCCTCCGCGCGAGCGGTTACGGAGGCGATCAACCGTGCCGCCCGCCTGACCGACGGCCAACAGGTGGTCGTCCCCCGTGGTGGCGGTGGTTCCGGCATGGACGCCCCCGGTGGATCTGCGGCCGGTCCGGGGAGTCCCGGCCCGGTCAGCCTCGGCACCGCGAGCGCATCCGACCTCGAGCAGATCGACGGGATCGGTCCGGTAACTGCCCGGAAGATCATCGAGTTCCGCGAAAGCAGGGGCGGTCTCGGCTCGGTCGAGGATCTCGATCAGGTCAGCGGGATCGGTCCGGTAACGATGGAGAGTCTCCGTTCCGCCCTTCAGCCCTGATCGGACCGGTGCTGGAGGCCGGTTGGCGGCTGCCCGTCGTGGCCGGGCTGGCCTGCGGGCTTGGTCTCGCTCCCTTTCTTCAGGTGAACGGAGGGCCGCTCCGTCCCCTGCTGGCCGCGGTGCTTGTCGTGGTGTCGATCGCCGGCCGCGGCCGATCCCACCTGCCGGCCGCGATCACGATCATGCTGGTGGCCACCCTGGCCGGCCTGTCGGTTGGTTCCCTGCGGCTGGAGACGATCGACCGGGCGGCATTTGAACCACCGACCAGTGGCGAACGGACCGAGGTGAGACTCTCCGGCTTTGTCGAGGCAGAGCCGAGCCGGTCCCGGGGGATGATCCGGTTCCGGCTTTCAACCGGGAAGGGACGGCTGATGGTCGAATCCCCGGACCCCGGAGCGGAAAACCTGCCCGGACCCGGCGACGGCATACTCGCGGTCGGAACGGTCGGCCGGCCCCCGGACTGGTACCGGTCGATCGTGGACCGACACGGCCTGAAAGCCATCCTGAAGGCACGCTACCTGGCTCCGACCTCGGACAGCCGGACCGGTCTGACCGGCCTGATCGACCGGATGCGAGCCCGGGCTGAGCGAGCCCTTCACCGGGGAATGCCAGCTCGGGAAACGGCTTTGGCCCGTGGCTTTGTGCTTGGCCAGGACGCCGCGATCGACGCGCGAACCACCGCCGACTTCCGGGCGTCCGGCCTCAGTCATCTCCTGGCCGTAAGTGGCCAGAACGTGGTGCTGCTGGGGTTGCTCGCCTGGCCGGTGTTGGCCCTGGTCGGGGCCGGACCACAGGCCCGGAGATTCTGGACCGTCCTGCTGATCCTGATCTACGTCCCGCTGGCCGGCGGCGGCGCCTCGATCCAGCGGGCCGGGGTGATGGGCATCGCGATCCTCGCTGCCGCAACCGCCGGCCGGGCGAGTTCGAGGCTCTGGGCGCTTGCCCTCGCCGTAGCGGTCACTCTCGGGCTTGATCCGAGGGCCTGTCTTGACCCCGGCTGGCAGCTCAGTTTCGCCGCGGTGATCGGGATAACCCTGTTCGCGAACCCTCTGCGGATCAGGATTGAGGGCTTGACCGGGACGTCGGGTTGGCGACGGATCCTGGCGGAAGGACTTGCGGTCACTCTTGCGGCCTCGGCGGCCACCGCGCCGCTGATTGCCTTTCACTTCGGGCGTCTCCCGGTGGGTACGGTGGCCGCCAACCTGGTGGTGCTTCCGGCGGTTGCGCCGGCAATGTGGCTGGGCATGATCTCGGCCGCCGTCGGCCAGATCTGGTCCGGGTTGGCGCTGCCGTTCAATCTGCTCAACTCGGTGGTGCTGGCGATGATCGCCCAGGTTGCGGCCTGGTTCGGACGGCCCGACTGGGCCGAGGCCGGGGTGGAGACCGGTCCCGTCGGACTGCTCGTGATGACCGCCGGGGTCCTGATCGGTGGCCTGTTGCTGCTTCGGCTATGGAAGCCCCCGGCCGATGATCCTGCCGGAACGCAGAGAGGACGAAAACGGCGTCGGGCGGCGATGGTCACGGCAGCAGCCGGGCTGATCCTCGTCTTGGTCTTCTCCTGGTCGGGATCGAACCGACGCAGCCTGTCGGACCCACCGGCAGGGGGTGTGCGGGTCGAGTTTCTCGACGTAGGCCAGGGTGATGCGATCCTGATCCGGCCCGCTGGCCGCCCGCCGGTACTGATCGACGGCGGACCACCCGGGGGTGACCTCAGGGGAGCGCTCGACTCGGCCGGAGCGAACCATCTCGGTGCGACCCTGCTCACCCATCCCGATCTCGATCACTACGGTGGCCTTTTCGATCTCTTTCCCGGGGTCGAAACGGACCGCCTGCTTTTCGACTCGGCGCCCGCAGACCTGATCGCGGCCGCCCGTTCTGCCGGAACCGTTCCGATCCGGGTCGGCGAAGGGGTTCGACTCAGCCTCGGCTCCGGGGTGGGGCTGACGCTGCTCTGGCCACCTCCCGCGCCTCCTTCCGGGTCGGACCAGGACCCGAACGCCCGCTCGATCGGGGCCCTGTTCAGTTGGCAGGACTTCCGGATGTATCTTCCCGGGGACGGGGAAGCGGAGGCGGTTCCGGTTGATCCCGGGCCGATCGATCTGCTCAAGGTTGCCCATCACGGTTCCGCCGACAGCGGCCTGCCCGGGCTGCTGGGCCGGGATCGCCCCCGGATCGCGGTGATCCAGGTCGGAAAGGACAACGGCTACGGGCATCCAACGAGGGAAACCCTTGGGGAACTCAGTGATGCCGGTATCCGGATCTACCGGACCGACCGCGACGGAACGGTTTCCCTGGTTCTCGATCGGAGCGGCTACAGGATCGAAACCGGCCACTGATTCGTTTTCACGCGGAGATTGAACCGCGTCCCCGATCTGGGGTAGGTTCTCGTTGCTGGGCAGCCAGGGCCCTCGAATCCGGTTTTCGATCAGATGTTCGTGGAGGAGGGTTTGATGCGATCTTGGGCAGCGTTGGTGGTTCTGGCCGGGTGTTTCCTGTTTGTCGGCTCGCAGGGCGTGGCAGGGGCGGCAGACGCGCCGACGGCTTCGATCAGCAGCCCGGCCGGAGGCGGGTCGTACCGGGTCGGGTCGACGGTCCCTACTTCGTTTTCCTGCGAGGAGGGTGTCGGAGGTCCGGGGCTTTCCTCCTGTGTGGATTCAAACGGCGATTCGGCACCGACCGGGACGCTCGATACGAGCACTGCCGGTCCGCACACCTACACGGTGACCGCGACTTCGGACAGTTCCGAGACCGGAACCACTTCGATCAGTTACACGGTCAAGGCCGTACCGACCCTCACGCCTCATAGCCCGACAGTCGGACCGGTGGGTACGGAGTTGCGTGTTGGGGCGTATTTCTCCGGAGCCGTGAATCCCACCGGCACGTTGACTTTTAACCTGTACCACCCCGGCGACACAACCTGTTCCGGTTACCTGGCGCAGTCCAGCAACGTCTGGGGTTTGACCAACGACAGGAGCTACTACGCGGATGCCTTTCCCCGGTACGAGATCGGCGAGTATCGCTGGGTTGTGCATTACAGCGGCGATGCCCTGAACGAGGCGGTCAGCACCGAATGCAACGCGCCAAACAGCGTCTCGGAGATCACCAAGCCGGTGCCGGCATTGACCGCGAACGGTGCGACGAGCGGAACGATTGGATCGTCGGTGTCGGCAGGAGCGACCCTCGCCGGCGGTCTCGATCCGACCGGCTCGATCACCTTCGACCTGTTCGGCCCCGACGACGCAACCTGTTCGGGCGACCCGGCCTATACCTCCGGTCCGGTCGCGGTGAACGGTGACGGAGCCTATCCATCGCCCGGGTTCACCCCCGTCCCGGCCGGCACGTATCGCTGGATCGCAACCTACAGCGGCGACTCGAACCTCGGTTCCGTCAGCACGAGTTGTGGCGCGGCGGGAACCGTCTCCACGATAGGCAGGATGTTGCCGTCCCTGGCTGTGGGCAGCGCTGCGGGCGGCACGGTCGGGGATGCAGCATCGATCGAGGCGACCCTGGCGGCTGGTTACAACCCGACCGGCTCGATCACCTTCAGGCTGTTCGGTCCCGATGACGCGACCTGTTCGGGAAGCCCGGCGTTTTCCTCTGATCCGGTCGCTGTGCACGGTGATGGGGTCCATTCATCGCCTGAGTTCACGCCCGATACCGCAGGCACATATCACTGGGTTGCCTCGTACAGCGGTGACGGGAACAACGATTCCGCGTCGACTGCCTGCGACGGGGGAGGCAGTTCATCCACGTTCACCAAGGTGAAACCGACGCTGGCCGCGGGGGGAGCCAGATCTGGCCCGCTTGGCGTCTCGATCACCGCCAACGCCGCGTTGACAGCCGGCTTCTCCCCTTCGGGCACCGCGACCTTCGATGTATTTGGTCCGGATGATGCGGCCTGTTCGGGTGCTCCGGTGTTCAGTTCCGAGCCGGTTCCGGTGGGCGGCAACGGCACCATTCCTTCGCCCGGGTTCACCCCGATCGCTGCCGGTTCATACCGATGGGTTGTGACCTATGGCGGCGACGCAAACAACGATGCGGTGTCAACGGCCTGTGGTGATCCCGGTTCGGTTTCGGAGGTGAGAGTCGAGCCGGCGGCCTGTCCGACGGTGAAGTCGACCTTCCGTCTGAAGCGGTTCAAACCGTCGCCTCCGTTCGGCAATGACAGGAAGACTCCCGGGGTCCTCGTTCGGGTGCAGGCCAATCGGGCGCTGGTCGCGAAGGTGAATATGAGGATTCTTTACGAGGCGGGCGGGACAACCAGAGTCCAGAAGCTGAAACCGAAGATCCTGTGGATCAACCGGAACCGTTATCTGCGTTTGCGGCTGAGCCCGGAAGCGCAAAGGCACCTGCGCGGTACGACCGGCCGGCTCTACCGAAACAGGGTGACCGTGACGGTCAGCGCCAAGTTGAAACCGAAGGGTTCCGCAAACATCTGCTACGGCAGATCGATCGTGAGGAAGATCGAAGTTCCGATCACGTCGGTCAGCAGCCGGGTCGCACTTCGCAGGTTCCCGGTCCCGTAGCTGAGGTCGACCGGTCACGATTCCAGGCACGACGGACTCACCGGAGTGCCGACCCGGGATCGTCCCCGGATCGCTCCGCCGGGGAAAGCGGGAGAATGGTTTGGTGGCGGACGAGATGAAAGCGGCCTACCTGATCCACGGGACCGATCGGGCCAAGATCGACCGGGCCCGGGCGCGGCTTCGGCAGCGAGCCGAGGCCGAGGCCGGCGCGGCTGCGCTGGAGTCCTTCGAGCCGGTCGAAGGCAGGGGCAGCCCGGACGCCGAGGCGCTGGCCGAAGCGATCGGGGCGATGTCGCTGATCCCCGGTCGCCGCTACCTGCTGGCAGACGGCATCGAAAAGTGGGGCAAACGCCAGGCCGGTCTCGTGGCCGAGGCGCTGCTAGGCGCTCCGCCCGAAACCACGGTGGTGCTGATCGCCCGGGGCAAGGTGCCGGGCGAGATCGGTTCCGCAGTAAAAAAGGTTGGCGGGGAGTCGCTTGGATATCGCGCCCCCGAGGGCAACGAGTTGATCGGCCATCTGGTCACCGAGGCCCGAAACCGCGGGTTCTCACTCGATCCCGAGGCCGCTCGACTGTTGATCGCCCGCCTCGGTGAGCGCCTCACCCGGCTCGGCAACGAGCTCGACCGGCTTGCGCTCTGGACCGAACCGGGGGGAGAGGCGACGGCCGAGGATCTGGCGGAGATGATCCGGGACGAGACCGAGGTCGGACCGTACGAGCTCGGTGATGCCCTGGTTGGCGGCGATCGCTCCCGCGTCCTGGCGCTGGCCGAACGCCTGCTGGCTTCCGGGGAACGCCCCGGCTCATTGATCTACCGTCCGGCGGACGCAGTCCGCCGCGCCCACCGGGCGCTGACCCTGATCGAGGAGGGGCGCCCGCCCGGCGAGGTCGAACGCCAGCTCGGAGTGCCCCCCTTCGTGGCCCGGCGGGTGATCGCCTCGGTGAGTGGCAGTTCGGTCGAGCAGTTGCGTTCGGCATCCATCGCCCTGTCGAGCCTTGAGATCTGGCTGCGAGGCGGGGCCGAGTACCCCGAAGACCTTGCCCTTGACCTGACCCTGGTCGCGGCTACCTGACCCGGAAGTTTCCGACCGGACGGACCAATCGATGCACTGCGACAACCCGAACCCGCGGCGGGCCGGGAACCCCTGATGAAGGGTCGGCGTTCAGGAACCGGCTGCGATACGGGCCGCGCGGGACTTCTTTCGGGCGCCCGTGTTGCGGTGGATCGCCCCGCGCTGAACCGCCCGGTCGATCTTCGAGACGAGCACACGGTGCTCGCTCTCGATCGCCTCGGTGTCGCCCTCTCCGGCAACCTTTTCGAGACGTTTGAAGTAGGTCTTGATCGCACTGCGACGCCGCAGGTTCTCTGCATGCTCGCGCTGGGTGCGAAGGATTCTCTTTTTCTGTGAGGCTATGTTGGCCATGATCTTGGTGTGCTCGCCGTCGGGTCCTGCCCGCACGAGCGGTCGCCGACTATACCGATAGCGAGCTTGAAGACGCCCTCCGACCCCAACATCCGCCGGTCTCCGGACCGGGACAGCGACGCCACCGACCCGCTCGCCCGGTTCGAGCAGGCTGCTGCCGCGGCCGAGTCGGCCGTCCGGTCTGCATCCGAGCGGGCGGAACGGGTCGAGCGTTCGCTGGCCGTCGAACCGCTTGCCGGGGCCAGAGATGCCGAGCACGAGCTGACCGGGATCGAACTCTCCGAGGAGGGTGGTGCCACCGACCTCGCCGGTGAACCGGCCCGCGCCCCGGCCAAACCCGGACGGCTGGCCCGCTCCACCGCCTTCTTCTCGATCGCCACTGCGGCATCCAGGGTCGCCGGACTGGTCCGGGAGATCGTTGCCGCCGGTTACTTCGGTGTGACCGGACCGATGTCCGCGTTCACGGTTGCCTTCCAGGTTCCCAACCTGATCCGTGCACTCTTTGCGGACGCGGCCCTGCAGCCGGCCTTCGTGCCGATCTTCACCGAACAGATCGAGCGGGGGAAGGTCCGCGAAGCGTTCCGTCTGGCCTCGACGATGCTGCTGCTGGTCACCATGGTGCTCGGGGCGATCACCGCGATCTTCATTCTCGGGGCGAGCTTCATCATGCCGCTGTTCGCACCGGGTTTCACCGCGGCCACCGAGGCCCTGATGGTGGTGCTCTCCCAGATCATCTTCCCGATCCTGATCCTGCTCGGTGTGACCGGGGTGGTGGTCGGGATCCTCAACAGTTACGACCGGTTCGGGGCGTTTGCGATCTCGCCGTTCTTCTGGAACGTGACGATCATCGCCGTGGTGGTCGCCACGGTCCCGATGTTCGAAGAGGACAAGCAGATCTACGCCTACGCGATCGGGGTTCTGGCCGGCACCCTGGTTCAGCTGCTGATCCCGACCTGGGATCTCCGTAACACGCCTTTCCGGTTCACCTTCAAGGTGAACTTCCGTGATCCGAACGTTCGTCGGGTGCTGCTCTTGATGGTTCCGGTCACGCTCAGTCTCGGTCTGATCAACTTCAACCTGCTGGTCAACAGCTTCTTCGGCTCGCTGGTCAGCGACGAGGCCCCGGCGGCGATCGACAAGGCCTTCCGCATCTATCAGCTTCCGCAGGGGATCTTCTCGGTGGCGATCGCAACCGTGCTGTTTCCGACCCTGGCCCGGTTCGCCACCCGCAGGGACTTCGACAGCCTGCGCCAGACGCTGGGCAAGGGGATGCGCCAGATACTTTTCGTGCTGCTGCCGGCGACTGCGGCGATCCTGGTGCTGGCGGAACCGATGACCCGGATCGTGTTCGAGCGGGGCCAGTTCGGACCCGAACAGACCATCCTGGTTTCGAGCGCCCTGTTCTGGTTCGCGTTTTCGCTGCCGACCAACGGCATGTTCCTGCTGCTCAGCCGCACCTTCTTCGGCCTGCAGCAGCCGTGGATCCCGACCTGGATCGCGGCCGCGAACCTGGCCATCACCGCCGGGGCCTCGGCGCTGCTCTACCGGCCGTTCGGGGTGCCCGGGATCGTTGGTGCGACCGCGATCGCCACCGGCGTCTCGGTGCTGATCCAGACCGTCCTGTTGCGCCCCCGGGTGGGGGGAATCGAACTGAGACGGCTGATCGATTCGGGGGCAAGGATCCTGATCGGCTCGGTAGTGCTCGCCCTGGTCTCCTGGGAGGTCTGGGACATCCTCGACGGGTTGCTGGGGCGTGGCCTGGTCGGCCAGATCGTCTCGCTCGGGGCCGGACTCGGCCTGGGCGGAATCGCCTACGTGGCCTGCTGCCGAGTGCTCCGGGTCGCCGAACTCGACCAGGTCCTGGCGCTGGTGCGCCGCGGACGATGAGTTTCGGGGCCTACCTCCTCGGCTGCGTGACCCTGACGGTCGCGATCTGGGCCTGTGTCTCGATCGGGATCGTCGGTCGCCGGCTGCTGGTGCCTGCCTGGGTCGGCCCGCCCGGCTGGCTGGTCTCAGGCCTGCTGGCGACTGCCGCGGCGATCTGGCCGGCTCTCCTGCTCGGCACCTTTGGCCTCTTGCGAGGCTGGGCGTGGCTCATCCTGGTCGTGATCATCGCCGCGATGCTCTGGCGGTTCCAGGCCGTGATTCAGGGTCGACTCGAAGGACGTCACGGACCATCCAGCGACGTCCCGCCCCAACGGGATGCACCGCTTCTGATGAACGGGATCGGCCTCTCGGTCGCCGCCGGGGCATTCGGGGTGTTCGTGGCGGGTGCGGCAGTGAAGCTCGGCACCGGGATGACCGTCTTCGACACGAACTGGTACCACGGACCGCTCTCGGTCGCGATGGCCAAGACCGGCGACACCCTAGCCCTTCATCACGTCGCCCCGGCCTTCCTCACCTGGTTTTACCCGCAGAACTCGGAGCTGATCCACACCCTCGGGATGCAGATCTTCGGTAACGACCTGGTTTCCCTGGCCCTCAACCTCGGCTGGTTTGCGGGCTGCCTGCTGGCGACCTGGCTGATCGGCCGGCCCTATGGGGCCGCCCCGATCTCGCTTGGCGGGGCAGCACTGGTCCTCGGGTCGGTCACGATGGCCGACCAGGCCGGGGAGGCTCGCAACGACATCGTCGGGGCCTTCTTCGTCCTGGCCGGCCTCGCGGTTCTGGTCAATGCGGCTGCCGGCGGCCGAAGGATCACCCTCGGGCCCGGGTTGATCGTCGGTCTGGCCGCCGGGATGGCCGCCGGAACCAAGATCAACTTCGTTCCGGCCGCGGTGGTGCTCGCCGGCGCCGTCCTCTGGCTGGCCGGTACTGGCGACCGGCGCCGGGTGATCGCCGGGACCCTCGTCGCGACCGTTCTCGGTGGCGGGTACTGGTATCTGAGGAACCTGATCCAGAGCGGCAATCCGCTCCCGTGGATCCGGGAGCTGGGTCCGTTCACCCTGCCCGGACCGAACCAGGAAATCGGCGGGCGCGAGGCCGGGTCGGTACTCGGCTATCTCGGGAACGTCGACGTGATCCGGGACTGGTTTTTCCCGGGGCTTCACGAGGCGTTGGGTCCGGGTTGGGTGATCATCTTCCTGCTCGCCCTGATCGGCCCCGTGATCTGTCTGTCGCGGCGACTCGACCCTGCCCGCCGGGTGGGCGCCGGCGTGGCACTGGCCCTGGTTTTCGCCTGGATCGCCGCCCCGACCTCGGCTTCGGGGAATCCCGGGGTGCCGGGAGGATTCGTGACCGGGCTGCGCTACCTGGCCCCGGCCCTGATGGCCGGAATGGCGCTGCTCGGGAGCGGCCTCGGAGCCCGCAGTCCGGGGGTGAGGTGGCTCACCATGGGCCTGCTGGTTCTGCTGGCACCGTTCACCATCGCTCCCGCCGGCCCCCTCCCCAACTGGCACTACTGGGCATTGGCGGTAATGGCGGCCGGAATCTTCTGGGTCCTGACCGCGGGCGCTGTCGCCACCGGCCGGGCGTTGCGGAACCGGCCCCGCCCGCCGATCCGGGCCGGACGGCGGCTGCTGGTCGCGACCGTCGCTTCTGCCGTCGTGATCGTGGCGCTGGCCGGCCAGCCGGTCCAGCGCTACTACTTCCAGCATCGGTACACGACGGCCGACTACGTGACCCCCGGCCTCGCGGCCTCTTTTGCCTGGGCGCGGCGGATCGACGGAGCCCGGATCGGCACCACCGCCTCGCGCCAGTACCCGTACTTCGGGGTGATGCTCGGCAACGAGGTCGGGGCGATCGGCACCAGGCAACCGCACGGGGGCTTCGTCACCCCGAAGGACTGCCGGACCTTTCGCACCGCGGTCAACCGGGGGAACTACCGCTACCTGATCACCGCCCTCGACCGGTTGAACTCGGCCCGGCAGTACCCGTTTGCCGCAGCCTGGGCCGGCCGGGACCCGGCGACCCGCATGATCCTCCGCGGTCCGGGTGCGGTCGTGTTCCGGTTGACCGGTCGGCTGAATCCCGACACCTGCCCCCGATCGCCATACTTGGCCCCGGCCCGTCCGGATGGCTCCCGCGACCGTGCCGACCGGCCCGGCTAGCCACATCCCCCTCATGGAACTGATTCGCAACTTCTCGATCATCGCCCACATCGACCACGGGAAATCAACCCTGGCCGACCGCATCCTGGAACTCACCGGGGCGGTCGACCCGCTGAAGATGCGGGCCCAGGTGCTCGACTCGATGGATCTCGAACGGGAACGCGGAATCACGATCAAGGCCCAGGCGGTGCGGACCGAGTTCACCGCCTCGGACGGCGAGACCTACCACCTTCACCTGATCGACACACCCGGACACGTCGATTTCTCCTACGAGGTTTCACGTTCGCTGGCCGCCTGCGAAGGGGCGCTGCTGGTGGTGGACGCCGCCCAGGGGGTGGAGGCCCAGACCGTTGCCAACACCTACCTGGCGATCGAGAGCGGCCTGGAGCTGATTCCGGTCCTGAACAAGGTGGATCTCCCGGGTGCCGAGCCGGAGCGGGTCGCGGCCGAGGTTTCCGATCTGATCGGATGCGATCCGGACGAGATCCTGAAGATCTCGGCCAAGACCGGGGAGGGGGTGACTGAAGTCCTCGAGGCGGTGGTCGACCGGATCCCGCCCCCGGAAGGTGAGCCGGATGCCCCGGCCCGGGCCCTGATCTTCGACTCCGAGTTCGACCAGTACCGCGGGGTGATCGCCTACGTCCGGATGATGGACGGTGCCTTCAGGCGTCACCAGAACGTGCTGGCGATGCAGAACGGCACCGAGGCCGGGCTCGACGACATCGGCTTCTTTCGCCCGGTGATGACTCCGATCGAGGAGATCACCACCGGTGAGGTCGGCTACGTGATCACCGGGATCAAGGACGTCTCGAAACTGCGGGTGGGCGACACGCTGACCGGGAAGGACCGTCCCGCGGCCGAGCCGCTCGCCGGCTACCGGGACGTGAAGCCGATGGTCTTCTGCGGGCTCTTCCCGATCGACACCGAACGCTACGACGATCTGCGGGACGCGCTCGACAAGATGGGCCTCAACGATGCCGCCCTCTCCTGGGAGCCCGAGACCTCGGACGCGCTCGGTTTCGGCTTCCGCTGTGGCTTTCTCGGGCTGCTCCACATGGAGATTGTGCGCGAGCGCCTCGAGCGTGAGTACGGGCTGGAGCTGATGGCGACCAGCCCGACCGTGCGCTACGACGTCTTCCTGACCAACGGCGAGGAGATCGAGATCTCCAGCCCGAACCAGATGCCGGATCCCGGTTCGATCGACCGGATCGAGGAGCCGTACATCCGGGCCACGGTGATCACCCCGAGCGACTACGTCGGCCCGGTGATGGAGCTCTGCCAGTCCCGTCGCGGCACCCATGTGGACATGGACTACCTCAGCCCGACCCGGGTCCAGATCCGCTACGACCTGCCGCTCGGCGAGATCGTGCTGGACTTCTTCGACGTGCTGAAGAGCTCGACCAAGGGCTACGCCTCGCTCGACTACGAACCGATCGGCAACCGGCCCTCGGATCTGGTCAAGGTTGACGTCCTGCTGGCCGGGGACAAGGTGGACGCGCTCTCGATCATCACCCACCGGGACTTCGCCTACAACCAGGGCAAGGAACTGGTCGCGAGACTTCGCAAGACGATCCCCAGACAGCAGTTCGACATCCCCGTCCAGGCCGCGATCGGCGCAAACATCCTCGCCCGCGAGACGGTCAAGGCGGTGCGCAAGGACGTCACCGCCAAGCTCTACGGCGGCGACGTGACCCGCAAGAACAAGCTCCTCGACAAGCAGAAGAAGGGCAAGAAGCGGATGAAGAACGTGGGCCGGGTCGAGGTCCCTCAGGAAGCCTTCCTCGCCGTGCTCGAACTCGACGGGTGATCCCCCGCCTCTGATTTTTCGCTTCGGGGCAGGGGATTCGCACACTTTATGTGTGAAAACCTTCCGTTTGGGCCCGTTTTCCCCGTAACTATGCGGTAACTCCACATGCTCCCGGTGGTACTTTCGGGCGTGACCGCACTTGCAACCGCCAGGGGAAGGTAGGCGTCGGGATGGACGACGGGACTGAATCAGCACCTGACCACCCCTCCGGCCGCGGACGGATCCTCCGGGCGCTCGGCTCGGTAGTGGTCCTGCTTGCGCTGGGGCTGCTGGTAGCAGAGAGTTCCGCGGCTGCCGGCTTCGCCGCCAGTTCCGTCTCCGCCGGGAGCTTCCACAGCTGTGCGATCAAGGACGGTGGCGCCTGGTGCTGGGGAGACAATTCCTCCGGCCAGCTGGGGAACGGGACCAATGCCAACTCGGACGTCCCGGTCCCGGTGACCGGACTCGGGTCTGGTGTGACCGTGGTCTCGGCCGGGTACAACCACACCTGCGCGATCAAGGATGGCGGTGTCTGGTGCTGGGGCGGGAACTACCAGGGACAGCTCGGAAACGGCACCCAGAACGACAGCAACGTGCCGGTCCCGGCCACCGACCTGGGTTCGGGAATGACGACCCTCTCGGTCGGCAGCCGCTACTCCTGCGCCGGCAACTCCCTGATCGCCAGGTGTTGGGGGTTGAACTCGGACTGGCGCGCGGGCAACATGATCGCCAACAATCAGCGGTCACTCGAACCGTTTCCGATCGGGACTCCGGCGGCCGCGGGGGATCTGGAGGCACTCGCCGCCGGGATCGGCAACCACACCTGCGCGATCGTGGATGCGTATCCGAACGGCTGGTGCTGGGGTAGAAACTACGACGGACAGGCCGGAGCCGATCCTTCCAAGACCGATCCGCACACCGGCCTGAGCCTGCAATTGATCCGGGATGGACAGTTCATCAACCCGATCATGGGTGAGAGTGACATCACCGCGATCACGGTCGGGCTGAACCACACCTGCCTGATCCTGAACGGCGGGGTGATGTGCATGGGCAGGAACGACATGGGCCAGCTCGGTGACGGTACCGGGGTCGGCGACTTCAACCCGCACTGGGTGAGCGGTCTGGGGGCGGGATCGAACGTGACCTCGATCATCGCGGGGACCTCCTACGGCTGTGCGCTCAGCACCACCCAGGGCATGAAGTGCTGGGGCTCGAACGATTACGGGCAGTTCGGCAACGGCACCGGGGTTGGCGCCGATGTTCCGGTCCCGGTAAGCGGCTTCCCGGCGCCGGTGACGGCGATCTCAGGATTTGCCACCAGAACCTGTGCGATCGCGGACGGCGGAGTCTGGTGTACCTCCCCGGATCATCCGGGACAGGGACCCCAGCCGGTTCCGGAGGCGCCGCGGGCAATGATCACCGGGCCGGCAGACGGAACTGCGACGACAGCCGGAACGGTGGACGTCGCCTTCCAGTCGACCGGATATCCGACGCCCTCCTGCAAGGCGAACGGGGTGGACGAGTCCGGGCCGACCGCCACCGTTCCGCTGAGTCTGGGCGTCAACCAGATCGAGGTGGTTTGCACCAGCAGTGCCGGCAGCGACACCGCGACCATCTCCGTCACCCGGTACAGCCCGATCTCGGTCGCAATAACCGAACCGACCGCGGGCGACACCACCACCGACACCTCGACCAACGTCTCCTTCAAGGTGAACGGACAGGCCGTGATCCCGGGCGACGTTGCCTGCCTGGTGAACGGCGAGGCGACCATCTACCCGACAACCAACGAGGTGACCCTGGACCTCGGCGTCAACTCGATCACGGTCGCCTGTTCGAACGCACATGTGAGTGACAGCGCCGACGTGAACGTCACCCGCTACAGCTCTCTCACGGTCGGGATCACGTCACCCGCAGACCAGTTCAGCACCTCCGCCGCCGAGGTGAACGCGACCTACACGGTGAACGGCCAGGGCACCATCCCCGGCGACAGTTCCTGTCAGGTGAACGGAAGTTCTTCGACCAATCCGGAAACGAATCAGGTGAGCCTGGCGGCCGGTCAGAACCAGATCACGGTGAGCTGCTCCAACCCGGTCAGTTCCGACAGCAGCCAGATCACCGTCTACCGCAACCAGGCCCCCGGGATCAGCAACATCATGCCGCAGGGCCAGCCCTACGCCACCAGCAATCCGGACATAGAGCTCTGGTTCACCAGGAGCGGCTACCCGCAGCCCACCTGCACGGTGAACGGCAGCCCGAGCAACGGCCACACCTACGAGACCCTCCAGATCGGCCACAACCTGTTCACGATCCGCTGCGAGAACAGCTTCGGCGGAGAGAGCCACGTCGCCACCGAGTCGGTTCCGATGCTCCTGTTCGCGCCGCCGGTCCTGACCGTCAGCACACCAACCGACGGAGCCATGGTGACCACGGACCAGGTGCCGGTGGTCTTCGATGTGACCGGGCATGATCCGCCCGCCTGCAGGGTGAACGGAATCCCCAGGACAAGTCCGACCGCGGTCAACCTGGACCTCGGCCAGAACAGGATCACGATCCGCTGCGAGAACACGATGGGCAGCGACGAGAAGTCGGTCACGATCACCCGATACCAGACCCCGCAGATCACCGTGACGGCACCCGCCGACGGCCGCGAGACACCCGGTTCGCAGGTGGACGTGGAGTTTTCCGCCACCGGACTTCCGGACCCGGAGTGCACGGTCAACGGCCAGCCGTCGACCGGACAGTCCACGGTTGACCTCGATGTGGGAGAAAACAGGCTCGCGGTCCGCTGTGAGAACGAGTTCGGGGGAGAAACCCATTCCGAGACCAGATCGATCCGGGTGGTCCGCACCCGGGAACCGGGCGTGGTGATCGACTCACCGGCCGACCGCGATGAGACCTCCGACCCCACGGCAGAGGTGAGATTTACCACCACCGGCTATCCGGCTCCGGCCTGCGAGGTGAACGGGATCGCTGCCGAAAGTCCGGCCGCAGTGGACCTCCTCCCAGGCCCGAACTCGATCACGGTGCGCTGCGAGAACTCCAGCGGCAGCACCGAAGGATCGGTGGAGGTCACACGGGTTCAGGCTCCGCAGGTCAGTCTTGAATCTCCGGCCGACGGGCTGAAGACAACCAGCCAGAGAGTGGACGTGGAGTTCACCGTGACCGGATACCCCGAACCCGACTGCAGGCTGAACGATGCCCCGGCGACCAGCCCGGCCACCGCGGATCTGGTCCCCGGGGCGAACTCGATCACGGTCCGATGTGAGAGCACGGCCGGGTCCGACTTGCGGTCGGTAACCGTGATCCGCGAAGTGGAGCCGGAGCCGGAACCGGTCCGGCGGAAGCCGGCTGTCAGGAACGTCCGCAAGGCGGTTCGGGTCGGCAAGCCGATCCGGTTCACCCTCCGCTGCGACACTCGCTGCAGGGTCGGGGTCGGCCTCAAGATCGGCAGGAAAAAGGTGAGGCGGCTGCGGACGGTTTGGGCGCCGGCCGGGTCGACACGCAAGGTGATCCGGGTCCCGCGCCGGGTGATCCGGCAGATCCGCAGGACCTGGCGGAAGGCTCGGCGGACGAAGGTGGTCCTGATCCTGAGGCCGGTTTCGGCCGAAGGCACCGGGCGGACCGTCCGCGTACGTCTCAAGCGGTAACCCGGGCGGGTTGGGCCGGGTCCGGCAGACGGGGTAGGGTTGCCTGGCGGTATACGGAGATATCGAGCTGGAGGGGAGAACCATGCGGGACAGGCGGATGGCATCGGGACGGATCGCGGCGAGATGGTCGTCCCCGATGCGACTGGGGATTCTGTTTCTGGCCTTGCTGTCGTTCGGGGCGATTCTGGCGCCGACGGTTTCCGCAAAGACAGGCAAGGCACGGGTGACCGTTGCCTACGGGGTGTACGGACACACGATCAAGGCGAACGGCTCGGTGCGCCAGCCCGGGCTTCGGAAGAAGGGGCGGACCGCCAACCGGGTCCTGCTGGAGGAGCGGGTGAAACGGGGCCAGCGGGTGCGCTGGGTCGTGCGGGCCAGGTCCCGGCCGACCCGCAAGCCGGGTCGCTCAAACCGGTTCAGGCTGAAATGGAAGACGCCGCCGAGGCAGGTCTGGGCGGTGGTGCGGGTGCGGGTGTTACGGGGCAAACGCCAGGTGGCGAGGGCCCGGACCCGTACCTTCCGGTTCCGGGTTCCGGTACGTGCCCCGAAGGTGGCGGCCCCCGATCCAGCGGAGATCCTCCAGGCCCCCTCGCCCGATCAGGAAGGGGAACTGAGGCTCTCCGGGGAGCGTTTCCTCAGTCCGGGTGAAGTGCTCGCGACCGGGGTCGGACCCGCCACCCCGAACGGATTCCTCGGACGGGTCGTCTCCAGCCGGATTGAAAACGGCACGACCATCGTCCAGACCCGACCGGCGAGCCTGATGGAGGCAGCGCCCAACGCCTCATTCGACGTTTCCGGGAACGATCTCCAGCCGGCGGGAGGCCTGTCCCCGGATGAACTCCGGTTCGCCCGGGCAGTAACCGGCGGCCCGGCGATCACTCCGGCCGCGCTCAACCGGTTGATCCGTCCGGCCGAGGTCCCCAAACCGGTGGACACCGGCAAGAAGACCGGCACCTGCGGTCCCTCGGACGGCTTCAAGGCCGAGAACAGCCTCAAGGGGAGTATCGGCACCCGCTTCGCAATGAGCTGGAACAAGTTCCTCGGAATGCCGACCTCGGTCAAGTCGGCCCGGGCCGAGGCCACCTTCACCTTGACCCAGGAGCTCAAGATTTCCTCTGCGGTCGGGGTCACCTGTTCGGCCGAGATCTCGCTCCTGCCGGACAAGATCCGGTTCCAGCCGATCACCTTCGCGGTCGGACCGGTGCCGGTCGTACTGGTCCCAGAGGTGGACTTCAAACTGAAACTGTCCGGCGCGATCGAGGCCAAGGTCTCCTTCTCGGTCAGGAACGAGCTTGGACTGACCGGCGGGATCAAGTACGAGAACGGCCGGGCTTCGCCAATCAGCCGGGTCACCCGGAGCTTCGACGCCACCGCCGAAGCGAGCGCCGGGGCAGAAGCCTCGGCGACGGTCGGGCCGAAACTCGGAATGAAGCTTTACGGGGTGGTCGGGCCATCGGTCTCGCTGCTGGCCGGGGTGACCGGGTCGGCGGTCCCTTACCGCGACCCGTGGCTCCGGATCGACGGTCTGGTCGAGACCGCCGCTGCGATCGAGTTCCAGGTCTGGAAGATCGACTTCTCGAAGAGCGTCAGGGGTCCCTCGGTGACCTGGCCAATCCTGAGGATCGACGAAGACCCGAATCCTCCGGTTGATCCGGATCCGCCCGGAATGAGGGCGAAGCTCAGCTGGGCGGCCGACGCCGACGTGGACCTTCACATCTGGGATCAGGACGGCGACCACGTCTACTACAGCAACCAGGAAGGAATCTACGAATCCTTCCTTGATTACGACGTGATCCCCGGGGAAGGGGAGTACGGAGGGCACATCGAACGGTTCTACGAGACCGCCGATTTCGGTCGGCCGTATCTGTACGGGGTCTGCCTGTACTCGCTCGGCGAGTCTCCCCAGGCAGACGTCACGCTCGAGGTGTTCGACCCCGGCGGCGGCACCCGGACCTTCCCGGTCCGGCTGGACGGCGACAACTACGAGCAGATCCTCGCGGTCAGCCCGACCGGAGCCTCGGTCTACGACCCGACCTGGGACGGGTGGTGCGCCGGCCCCGGCGATCATGACGACAGCGGGGATGACGAGGACTGGTAACCCACCCCCGACCCCATCTGGTTCTGGAGCCGATTGTGGAGGATATATCGCCACAACCGGCTCCAGAACAAGGAGGGCGGGGTCTGATCCGGAACTGGAGCCGATTGTGGAGGCTATTTGGCCACAACCGGCTCCAGAACAGGTTGTTCCGGGAGGCTTCTGGGGTGGTTCTGCGTAGGATGGCGGCATGGGACTGAAGACGGACGCTGTCGGGAAGCGCTGGCCCGCCCACGAGTACGAGGTGGGGCGGGAGAAGATCCGTGAGTACGCCCTGGTGACCGGGTACGAGAACCCCGTCCATTTCGATCGGGACACGGCTCGGGAACAGGGCTTCCGTGATGTCGTGGCGCCACCGATGTTCGTCGTGGTTTACGCGGCCGGTGCGATGGGGCCGGTCCTGTTCGACCCCGAGGTCGATCTGAACTTCGCGGCGATGGTTCACGGCGGCCAGGAGTTCGAGTGGGAGGAGCCGGTCTGTTCGGGAGACACGATCTTCACCACGCCGTCGTGCAGGGAGATCTACGTCAAGGACGACAAGGGGTTCTACGTTTTCGAAAGCGAATCGGTGAACCAGGACGGCGAACCGGTCTGTCGCGGCACCTGGACCAACATCGTGCGCGGGGTCGAGGCATGAACGGCGAGCGGGCGATCCCCGAGCTGAGGGTCACCCCCGACCGATACCTCCCGGCCCGCTACGCCGGGGCCTCGGGAGACTTCAACCCGATCCACATCGACGGAGAGTTCGCGACCTCGGTCGGGCTTCCCGGGGCGATCCTCCACGGCCTCTACGTGATGAGCCTGGTCGCCCGGGCGGCAACCGATGAGGCCGGGGGCGACCCGCGTTCACTGCGCCGCCTGGCGGTCCAGTTTCGCGGGATGAGCTTTCCCGAACAGGAAATCGTGGTCAGCGGCCGCCTGGCCGCGGAAGGCCCGGACGACGGTTCGGAACTGATCGAGCTCGAGGCAGCCCAGGGAGAGACCAGGGTGATCCGCAACGCCTCTGCCACGATCAAACGGAGCTAGTTCTTTCCCGGCCGGGCCCGGCCGGTTAGATTTGACGCATGATCAGGAGGATTTCGCGGGAGGAGTTCTACCGGGACGGAGCCGAGATTCTGCGGGCAGTGGACCGGGGAACGGTGATCGAAATCATCGATGGCGAACGGGTGCTTGCCACTCTCAGTCCGCCGGCTTCCGAAAAGTCCGCTCCGTCCGGGCTGTGGCCGGCCAGGCGACGCGGTGGATTCGGCAATGACTCCGGCGTTCGCCCATCGCTGCCAACTGCGGTGATGCTGGACCAGCTGCGGGGCGAACGCTGATCGCCTATGTCGACACCTCGGCTGCCGCGAAGCTGCTCTTCGAAGAACGGGAGTCTTCCGCCCTGCGCCGGTATCTCAACCGGATTTCGAGATCCGGCGCAGATCCGGTATCGAGCTACCTGCTCGAGACCGAGCTTCGACAGATCGCCTTGAGGCAGATGCTTCCGCAGCAGGAAGTGACCAGGCTGCTCGAGTCCTTCGACCTGCTGGAGCCGGACCGGACGGTGTTCGGCGACGCGGGCCGCATGGCGGGGCACACGGCACGATCGATCGACGCGATCCATGTGATCGCCGCACTCAGGGTTTCGGCCGACGTCTTCCTCGCCTACGACAGCCGGCAGGCCGAGGCAGCCGAGCGGGCGGGGCTGATCGTGGAGTCGCCGGGCACCTGAACTCCGGCGGCTTCCTACAATGAAGTGATGCTCTCGGAGCGCCAGGACACAATTCTCAGGCTGACCGTCGAGGCCTACCTCGAGGACGGCCGGCCGGTCGGCTCGAAATCCATCGCCGAGGGATCGGACCTGCCCTGGAGCGCCTCCACGATCCGGGCCGAACTCTCGGCCCTCGAGGCGGGTGGCTATCTAGCCCAGCCACACACCTCGGCCGGGCGGATCCCGACCGACCTCGGCTACCGCCGCTACGTCGAGGCGATCACCTCCCGTCCGGTGCCGGTCCGGAGTCCGGGACGATCCGAACTGCCGGCGCCGGAGTTCCATCCGGCCCCCCGGCGCGAGGTTGAAGAGACGATGCGGGAAGCGACCGCCACCCTTGCCCACGTGACCGACCTGCTCGCCCTGGTGGTGGCTCCACCGCCCGGAACCGCAACGATCCACCGGGTTGAGGCCCTCCTGCTCCAGCCGGAAGTGGTGATGGTGATCGTGATCGCCTCCACCGGCGATGTCACCCGGCGCAGTTTCACCTTCGACCGTCCGGTTGATCCGGGGTTGGTCAAGTGGGCTTCCAGCTACCTGAACGAGACGCTCAGCGGAATCGCTCTCGGGGCCCGGCGGATCTCGACCCGGCTGGCCGGCGGCGGGCTGGGACCGACCGAGGCGGCTTTCGTTGAAGCCCTGGCGCCGGCCCTGATCGAGCTTGAGGGTGATGACGAGAGCACCCTGTACGTGGAAGGGGCGGCCCGGCTTCTGGACGAGCGCCGGACCGGTGACCTGCCACAGCTCAACCGGCTGATGGCGGCGATCGAGGAACGGGCGGAGATCCTCGCGATGATGCGCTCCGCGATCGATGAACGATCGGTGTTCGTCTGGATCGGAGCCGAGAACCCCCGGCCCGAACTGCGTAATGTGAGTGTGGTCGGCGCCAACTACGGGCTCGGCCATCGCAACCTCGGGTCGGTCGGAGTGGTCGGCCCCACCCGGATGGACTACGAGAGCTCGATCCGGGCGGTCACCTACGCTGCCCGGGAACTGTCCCGCTACTTCGAACACGTATACGCATGAGCAAACGCGACTACTACGAGGTCCTCGGGCTCTCCCGGGAGGCCTCCGACCAGGAAATAAAGAAGCGGTTTCGCCGGGTCGCCCGGGAACTTCACCCAGATGTGAACGGGGACGATCCGGAAGCCGAGGAGAAGTTCAAGGAGGCGGCCGAGGCCTACGAAGTCCTGTCCGACGACGAGCGTCGGGCCACCTACGACCGCTACGGCCACGACGGACTGAACTCCGGTGGATTCCGCTCCCAGGCCCAGGGCTTCGGTTCGATCGATGATCTCTTCAGCGCCTTTTTCGGGGGTGGGTTCGGGGCCGGCTCCCGCGGCCCGGCACCCGGCGCGGACGTCGGGGCCACGGTCGAGATCGAGCTGGTCGACGTGCTCGAGGGGGCCAGCCGGGAGGTCGAGTTCGACGCGGTCGCCCGCTGCGAAGACTGCAACGGCAACGGGGCCGAGCCGGGGACCCCGATCAGGACCTGCGAGCGCTGCCAGGGGGCCGGGGAGATCCGGACGGTCGCCAACACCGCCTTCGGCCAGATGGTCCGGGCTCAGCCCTGCGAGACCTGCCACGGCGAAGGCCGGGTCGCGGAGTCGCCCTGCCCGGGTTGCTCCGGTCTGGGGCGCCGTCACACCAGGAAACGACACCGGATCGACATTCCGGCCGGGATCGAGACCGGTCAGCGAATCCGGATCGCCGGAGCCGGTCACGCCGGGGAGACCGGGGCGCCGGCCGGGGACCTCTACGTCGAGGTCACCGTCGCCGACCGGGAGAACATCCACCGCGACGGCCAGGACCTGATCAGCGTGGTACCCCTGGATGCGACCGCAGCGATGCTGGGCGATCGGGTCGAGGTGGAAACGCTCGAAGGCAGCGAAGAGATCGAGTTTGCCGCCGGCACCCAGCCCGGTTCCGAGACCCGGCTCAAGGGGGCCGGGCTGCCGCGACTCGGTCGGTCCTCCCGTCGGGGGGATCATCGATTCGTGGTCAAGATCGTGATTCCCTCCGATCTCAGCGACGAGCAGCGACGACTCGCCGCCGAACTCGACGGCACCCTCACCGAACGCAACCGCGACGGGCATGAAGACTCCGGGTTCTTCTCCAAGGTAAAACGGGCCTTCAGTTGATCCGCCTGGCGGTCCGCTGCACCCCCGAACAGGCGGAACCGGTTCTCGCCGAACTGACGGTGCTGGCCCCGGGAGGAGTCGAGGAACGCGACGGCGCGGGCTACGTCGAATACGCGATCTACGGAGCCGCAGGTGAGCTCCCGGACCTCGGCGAGGTTCGCGCGGTCTGTGGCGAGGGACTGGTCGAGGTGATCACCAGCGAGGTCGCCGACGACTGGGCCGACCGCTGGCGCAGCTTCCACAAGCCGCTGCTGGTCGGAGGTTCCGGCCGGGCCGCGGCGATCTGGATTCGGCCACCCTGGGAACCGGCGCAGCCGGGGAGGCTGGACGTGATGGTAGATCCCGGTCAGGCGTTCGGCACCGGTGCCCATCCGACCACGAGGCTCTGTATCGAGGCCCTGATCGATCTGGCGGCGCCCGGCCCGGCCGGACCCCTGACCGATCTCGGCTGTGGTTCCGGTGTGCTGTCGATCGCTGCCTCCCGGCTCGGTTTCGGTCCGCTCTTCGGTTGCGACAACGAACCGGCTGCAATCGAGGCGGCCCGGGAGAACGCGGCGGCCAACGGGGTGGAGGTGGACTTTCAGCGGGTCGACCTCCGGTCCGGGCTGCCGACCCTCGCCCCGACCACCGTTGCCAACCTGACCGCTCCGCTACTCGAAGCCGTCGCCTCCGGGCTCACCCCGCCAACCGTCCCGGCCACCCTGGTCTGCTCCGGCCTCCTCACCACCGAGTACGGACGGGTCAAGAGGGCCTTCGAACCGTTCGGCCTGACCGAGGCCGGCCGGGGAGCGATCGGGGAGTGGGGTTCCCTGACCTTTGTCCGGGAACGCCCGTGACCGCTCCGTCACTGCCGGATCCCGCCACCGGTCCATCCGGGGAGTCGGATCTCCCGATCGCGATGTTCGACTCGGGGGTTGGTGGCCTCACGGTGCTCCACGAATGCCTGGTCTCCCTGCCGGGAGAGGACTTTCTCTATCTCGGGGACAGCAGCCACTTTCCGTACGGCACGAAATCACCGGACGAACTCCGGGAGCGCACCGGACGGATCGCCCGCCACCTGCTCGCCGACAGAGCCAAGATGCTGGTCATCGCCTGCAACTCGGCGACTGCCGCGGCGGGCGACCAGATCCGGCAGCTCGGAGCCGATTCCGGCGTGCCGGTGCTCACCGTGGTTGGCCCGGAGGCAGAGATCGCCGGGGCGATCACCGGCTCCGGCCGAATCGGGGTTCTCGCCACGCCGGCCACGGTCAGGAGTGGTGCCTACCGGCGGGCGCTCGAGTCCCTGGGGCCCGCGTTCACGGTCACCGAGGTGGAGGCGCCCGACCTGGCCCCGATCATTCAGGAAGGCCCGACCTTCGATGAGGCGGTCATGGACACCGTGCGGGACTACTGTCGGCCGCTCAAGGCTGCCGACGTGGACACCCTGATCCTCGGCTGCACCCATTACCCGCTGGTTGCGCCGATGCTCCAGCGGATGCTGGGCCGGAACGTCAGTCTGGTCACCGCAGGTCACGCGATCGCCGCCGCGATCCAGCGTGAGCTGTCACTTCGGGGCAGCCTTGGCGATCCCGGCCGGGAAGGGGAGTATCGCTTCCAGGTGACCGGGGATCCTGACTCCTTTGCCCGTTCCGGATCACGCTTCCTCCAGCTGCCGCTGTCCGGGCGGGTTGAGCGGATCGATCTCTGAGCCCGGACCTGGTTGCCACCCGGTCCGGTCGTGGGTCCGGGTACCCTTGTCGCATGTCCCAACTGGAGCGGATCCGTACCGATGCCCAGGCCGCGCTCAAGAGCGGCGACCGGCGCCTGGCCCAGGCCCTGCGTCTGATTCAGGATGCCGTCCAGCAGGACGAGAAGCTCGGCAAGGGCGATGAGATCGCGGTCCTCCAGCGGGAGCGCAAGAAACGTCTCGAGTCGGCCCGGGCTTTTGCCGACGGCGGCCGCTACGAGCAGGCCGAGGCCGAAAAGCTCGAGGCTGACCTGATCAGCCAGTATCTTCCCGCCCAGTTGACCGACGAGGAACTGGACCGGATGGTGGCCGAGGCGGTCGAGGCAACCGGGGCCACCGATCAGAAGCAGATGGGTCAGGTCATGGGCTACCTCAAGGAAAAGGTCGCGGGCCGGGCCGACGGGAAGCGGGTCAGCACCGCAGTCCGGAAGCAACTTGGCGCGTAGGACCCTGACTCTCGACAATGCGGTCGCCGCGGATCTGGCCGGAACCGGCGACTCGGTCCTCAGGGCCCTGCGCGAGCGCACCGGGTCGCGCGTCCACCTGAGAGGAAACCGGCTGACCCTGGAGGGTGAGGAATCGGAACTGGACGGTGCAGCCAGACTGGTCGAGGAGATGGTCGATCTGATCGAGGCCGGCCACGAGGTCGAGCCGTCCACGGTCGAATCGGTGACCAATGCGATCCAGTCCTCACGGCGTCCCGCCGAGATGCTGGATGACGTCATCTGGCGGCATCGCAACACGCGGGTCGTTCCGAAGACCGTGACCCAGAAGCGGTACGTCGACTCGATCCGCCGCAGCACGATCACCTTCGGAATCGGCCCGGCCGGAACCGGCAAGACCTTTCTCGCTGTCGCCATGGCCGCCTCCGCGCTGGTCGACGGTGACGTTCAGCGGATCATCCTCACCAGACCCGCGGTCGAGGCCGGAGAGAGCCTCGGCTTCCTGCCGGGAGACCTGCAGGCCAAGGTCGATCCGTACCTGCGTCCGCTGTTCGATGCGCTCTACGACATGCTCGACCCGGACCGGGTGAACGGCTACTTCGACCGTGGCGTGATCGAGGTGGCACCACTCGCCTTCATGCGAGGGCGGACCCTGAATGACGCCTTCGTGATCCTCGACGAGGCCCAGAACACGACCCCCGAACAGATGAAGATGTTCCTCACCCGGCTCGGTTTCAACTCGAAGATGGTGGTGACCGGGGACGTGACCCAGATCGACCTGCCCCGGGAGCAGCGGTCCGGCCTGGTGGTGGTGCGGGACATTCTCGACGGGATCGAGGACGTCGAGTTCGTGCGCTTCGCCGACTCGGATGTGGTGCGGCACCGGCTGGTCCAGAAGATTGTGGCCGCCTACGGCAGCTACTCGGAAAAGCGTCCCGGCAAGGGTGTCAGTCAGGCCACGGCCGGATCGGGCGACGAACCGGAATGACGGTCGAGCTTGAGGATGTACCGGAACCGTTCCGGCGGGCGGTTTCGGCGGCGCTTGATGCGGCCGGAATCAGCGAAGGTCATCTTGCGGTCACGGCGGTTCCGGCCGCCGAGATCCACCGCTTGAACCTCGAGTACCGCGGAATCGACCGACCGACCGACGTGCTGTCCTTCCCGGTCGACGAGGACGAACCGGCACCCGGCCCCCTTGAGCTCGGCGACGTGGTGTTCTGCCCGGACGAGTGCGTCGACCAAGTCGAGGCGGTCATCCACGGTGTCCTTCACCTCTGCGGCCACGACCATGAAACCGACGACGGCGAGATGCTCGAGCTTCAGGACCGGGTTGTCGAAAGCCTCGGGATGTCTCCTCGGATGACGGTTGAAGATGAGTGAGACAGAGAAACCCTCCAGGGCGGGCTTCGTCGGACTCGCCGGCCGTCCCAACGCCGGCAAGTCGACCCTGGTCAACGCGATCGTCGGCAGCCGGGTGGCGATCACCTCGGTCAGGCCACAGACCACCCGACGGGCGATCCGTGGAGTTGCGACCGACCTCGAGGCCGGTGTTCAGATGGTCCTGATTGACCTGCCCGGGGTGCAGCGGCCCCGGGACCAGCTCACCAGCCGGATGCAGAGCCGGGTCGAACATGAACTGGCCGGAGCCGATGTGGTCCTGCTCGTGATCAACGGGGAGGAGGGGGTCGGTCCCGGAGACCGCTTCATCGCCGGGGCACTCCTGGCAGGAGAGTCCGCGCCAACCGTGATCTGCGCGGTAAACAAGGAGGACCGGGCGGGAAGGGAGGTCGTCCCGGTGCTGGCCGAAGCGGCCGGACTGCCGGGAGTGAGCGAGGTGTTTCCGGTCAGCGCTCTGCGTCGCACCGGCCTCGACCCGCTGGTTTCCCGGCTGCAGGAGCTGATGCCGGAGGGGCCTTTCATGTATCCCCCGGAAGATCGTTCCGACCAACCCCGTGAGGTCCTCCTGGCGGAACTGATTCGGGGGGCGGCCCTGATTCGTACCAGGCAGGAGATTCCCCACTCGCTGGAAGCGAAAGTAACCGAGATCGAACGACGCGAAGATGGACTGTGGTGGGTTGCGGCCCGGATCTGGGTTGAGTCGGAGTCCCAGAAGCGGATCCTGATCGGCCGTGGCGGCAGCAAGGTCCGGGAGATCGGAGCGGCCTCCCGCCGTGAACTCGAGCGTGAACTCGGCGACCGGGTTCACCTGGACCTGCGAATCGAGGTGCGCCACCGGTGGCGACAGGACGACGGACTGCTTGATCGCCTCGGAATCGAGTAGCCGGTCCGGTCGGAAGGATCCGGCCCAGGCTTCAGGTATCCCTTTGTCCTGTCCGGTCGTCGCGTATAGGGTGCGACTGTTGTGACCGGAAACGCCGGTCCGTACCCAGGAGAGAGTAAATGGAGCTTTACCCAGTTACCTATGAGGCCGACTACGTTCGGGAACGAAACCGGCTGACGACATTTTTCCGGATGATCGTTGCAATTCCGTGGCTGATCGTCGCCTACGTCTACGCGATCGCCTTGGCGGTGGTCCTGGTCATCGCCTGGTTCGCCCTGATAATCCTCGGTCGCTACCCGCAGGGGATGTACAACTTCGTCGGCGGCATCCTGCGGTTCTCCATGCGGGTCAACGCGTTTGCCTATCTGCAGACGGACGCCTGGCCGCCGTTCGGAATCTCCGACGATCCCGACTATCCGGTGCGGGTGAATTTCGAGCCCCCGGCTGAACGCCAGAGCCGCCTGAAGGCCTTCTTCCGGCTGATCCTGCTGATTCCGGTGATGGTCCTCTCCTACGGGGTCGCGTTCGTCCAGATGGGCGTGGCGATGGTCGCCTGGATGACGATCGTTTTTCGCGGCTACCAGCCCGCGGCGATCCACAACGCCCTGGCCTGGGTCAACGGCTGGTCGACCCGGGTCAATGCCTACGCCTACCTGATGCGGGATGAGTATCCGCCGGTCGGGGACGAGACCCCGGTTGAGGTTGATCCGCCGGCGGCCGAGCTTGGCGCCGGAGAACCGGTTTCCGCTCCGCTCGACGCGGGGTCGCCCGCCCCCGAGGCACTCGATCCGGGGCAGCAGACCGATCCGGGAGGCGCCGCACCGGGAGACACCTCCCGGCAGTAACCACCGGGAGGTGCGTCGAAGGTCACCGACCTCGGTGACCCCGGCTGCCGCATCACCGAAGGTGCCGGACGGGATCGAGGCGGCGGCAGATCAGCCGCCGCCGTTCGGTCCCGGAGGTGGGCCAACTGACGCCGGGGAGGTCCCGGAGAATATCCTCACCCGAGATGACCGATTTCGCCAAGATCCCGGATGACCTGAAGCCCGCCGACGGCCGCTTCGGCTGTGGCCCCTCGAAGGTGCGTCCCGAAGCGCTGCGATCCCTGGCGGACCGATCCGACCTGATCGGCACTTCGCATCGGCAGAAGCCGGTGAAGGACCTCGTCGGCCGCGTCCGCAGCGGCCTCGGAGAGCTTTTTGGGCTTCCCGACGGCTACGAGATCGCTCTGGGTAACGGCGGTGCCACCGCGTTCTGGGATGCGGCGGCCGCCTGGCTGGTCCGGGACCGGGCGCTCCACCTGGTCTACGGCGAGTTCTCCCGCAAGTTTTCCCAGGTCACCGCCGGTGCTCCCTTCCTGTCCGACCCGGTGCTGATCGAGGCGGACCCGGGCAGCGCCCCGACCCCGGAGTCCCGGGCCGGTGTCGACGTGATCGGCTGGGCGCACAACGAGACCTCGACCGGAGTCATGGTCCCGGTCGAGCGTCCGGCGGGCTCCGACGACGCCCTGGTCCTGATCGACGCCACCTCCGGGGCCGGCGGCCTCCCGGTGGACCTGAAGCAGACCGACGTCTACTACTTCGCACCACAGAAGGCGTTCGGGTCCGACGGTGGCCTCTGGCTGGCGGCGCTCGGCCCGAAGGCGATTTCCCGGATCGAGGAGCTCGATGGATCGTCGGACCGATGGCAGCCGGCGTTCCTGTCCCTGAAGACAGCCCTCGACAACTCCCGCAAGAACCAGACCTACAACACCCCGGCGTTGGCCACCCTGTACCTGCTCGCGGAGCAGCTCGAGTGGATGCTCGCCGGTGGGGGGCTCGATTTCTGCGTCGGACGAACCGAGGCTTCGTCTTCGCACCTGTACGGCTGGGCCGAAGCCAGCGATTTCGCAACCCCTTTCGTCGCCGATCCGGCCCGGCGTTCGCTGGTGGTCGGCACGATCGACTTCGAAGATTCGATCGATGCGGCCGCTGTGGCGGCAACCCTTCGGGCCAACGGCATAGTTGACGTCGAGCCGTACCGCAAACTCGGTCGCAACCAGCTGAGAGTCGCGATGTTTCCGGCGATCGACCCGTCCGACATCGAGGCGCTCACCGCCTGCATCGACTGGGTGATCGGGAACGCCGGAGTCACCGCATGAAAATCCTGATCGAACCCGGCGCGCCGCAGTCGGCTGCCCAGTGAGGAGAAGAACAGCATGAGTGACCGAGCCAAAGTCCTGGTCAAGGAAAAGATCGCCGATGCCGGGGTGGAAATGCTCCGGGAACGGTTCGACGTTGAACTCGGTCTCGACTGGGACGACGACGTCCTCGCCGACCGGATCGGAGAGTTCGATGCGATCCTGATCAGGTCGGCCACTCAACTGACCCCCGAACTGATCGATCGCGCCGACAACATGAAGGTGATCGGCCGGGCCGGCACCGGGGTTGACAACGTCGACATGCCGGCCGCGACGAAGCGCGGAATCATTGTCGCCAACGCCCCGGAATCCAACTCGGTCGCGGCGGCGGAACACAGTCTCGCGCTCGCCCTGGCGCTCTTCCGCAACGTGCCCCAGGCCCACGGTTCGCTGGTTGCGGGACGCTGGGACCGGGCGAAGTACAAGGGATCCGAGCTTTACGGCAAGACCCTCGGGGTGATCGGATTCGGACGAATCGGCCAGCTGGTTGCGAAACGGGCCCAGTCCTTTGAGATGGAGGTGCTGGCCTTCGACAAGTTCGTTTCGGCCGAACGCTTCCGCGAACTCGGAGTGGAGGGGGTCGATTCTCCGGAAGACCTCTACCGTCGGTCCGACCTGCTCACAGTTCATCTGCCGAAGACCCCGGAAACGATCAACTGGATCGACGCCGAGGCGATCGCCGCCTTCAAGCCGGGGATGCGGATCGTCAACTGCGCCCGGGGCGAGCTGATCGACCTCGACGCGCTGATCGCCGGGCTCGACTCCGGCCAGGTGAAGGGCGCCGCCCTTGACGTTTTTCCCGGCGAGCCGTTCACCGAACATCCGATCTTCGAACGCGAAGATGTCGTCGTCACCCCGCATCTCGGCGCTTCGACCGCAGAAGCCCAGGACCGGGCCGGAACCGACACCGCCGAGCAGGTGATCGCCGCCCTGACCGGTGGGGTCGTCACCAATGCGGTCAACATCCCGGCGGTCAGCCCCGCCCTGATGGAGGCTCTGGCTCCGTACGTGCCGCTCTGCCAGACCCTTGGCCAGACCGCGGCCGGGCTGCTCAGGACTCCGATCGACCGGCTGGAGATCGAGTTCCGGGGTGGTGTTGCCGAACAGGACACCCGGCTTCTGGTGATCGCGGTGATGGCGGGCCTGCTCGACGGCTACACCGAGGAGGACGTCAACCTCGTCAACGCGCCCCAGATGGCGGAGGAGCGCGGTCTCGAAGCAAGCGTGACCAAGGAACCAAGCGCCGAGGAGTTCACCGATCTGGTCCGGGTTCGGGTCGAAGCCGGTGAGGAAAAGGTGTCGGTTGCCGGGACCAACGTCGGTCCGCGCAACATCCCGTACCTGGTCGGAATCTGGGGACAGAGCTTCTACCTGCCGTTTGCCGCTCACATGGCGGTGCTCCGGTACAGCGACCGTCCCGGCATGATCGGCCAGGTGGGATCGCTGCTCGGCGAGCAGGGCGTCAACATCGGCTCGGCGGCGGTCGGGGCCGAGGCTGGTGGTGATCGGGCAGTGATGGTCGTCACCGCCGACGCCCCGGTCAGGGATGAGACGATCGAGGCGATCCTTGGTCTCGACGGCTTTGACTCGGGTTACGCGATCGAACTCTGACCGGACCGGCCGGTTTCGGTCCGGGCGACGATGATGATCGGGGAGTTCTGCTTGGCGACAGTCGGCGCTTGCGCTAGGCTTCACTCAAGTCATGGATTTTCCGGCCACCAGCCCGCTTCTACTTCTTCTCCTCCCCCGCTAGGGGGATAGATCGCCGGGCGGCGCGTTAGCCGTAAGCACTCGCAGGATCCATGAACTGACTTGAGAAGGAGAAGCAGATGTCCACACAGGACCAAGACGACGCCAATCGCGTCCACATCTTTGACACCACCCTGAGGGACGGCGAGCAGTCACCCGGAATTTCGCTGAACGCCTCGGAGAAGATCGAGATCGCCCAGCAGCTCGCCCGACTCGGGGTGGACGTGATCGAGGCCGGCTTTCCGATCGCCTCGCCGGGGGACTTCGAGGCGGTCGAGCGGATCGCCCGGGAGGTCCACGGGCCGGTGATCTGCGGGCTCGCCCGGGCCCAGGCGCCGGACATCGAAGCGGCCTGGAATGCGATCAGGGACTCCGAGCGACCCCGGATTCACACCTTCATCTCGACCTCCGACATCCACATCGAACACCAGATGCGAAACACCCGGGAAGACGTGAAGAAGGGTGCGCGCGCGGCGGTGGCGCAGGCGAAGTCCTACTGCGAGGACGTCGAGTTTTCCCCGATGGACGCGACCCGGAGTGACGTCGAGTTCACCGCCGAGGTCTGTGCGATCGCGGTCGAGGAGGGCGCGACCGTGGTCAACATCCCCGACACAGTCGGCTACACGACCCCGGCCGAGTACGCGAAGTTCGTCGAGGATCTCTACAGCTTCGCGCCGTCGCTGAAGGACGTGCGGCTCTCGGTTCACTGCCACGACGATCTGGGGCTGGCGGTGGCCAACTCCTACGCCGGGGTGCTGGCCGGCGCTCGTCAGGTCGAGTGTGCGATCAACGGAATCGGTGAACGGGCCGGCAACTGCTCGCTGGAGGAGATCGCGATGCTGATCAAGGTCCGGCAGGACGCCCACGGACTCCACACCGGCATCAACACGGCGGAGCTGGCCCGTGCCAGCCGCATGGTCTCCCGACTCACCGGGTACGTGGTTCAGCCGAACAAGGCGGTGGTGGGGCGCAACGCCTTCGCCCACGAGTCCGGGATTCACCAGGACGGGGTGCTGAAGGAACGCTCCACCTTCGAGATCATGGACGCCACCGAGGTCGGCTACGACTCGAACCAGCTGGTTCTGGGCAAGCACTCGGGCCGCCATGCCTTGCGGGACGCGCTCGAGCAGCTCGGGTATGTGGTCGACGGGGAGGCGCTCAACCAGGCATTCCGGAGGTTCAAGCAGGTCGCAGACAAGAAGAAGCAGGTGACTGCGCTCGATCTGGAGGCGCTGGTCGCCGACGAAATGCAGGAGCGGCCCCAGTCTCACGAACTGATCAGTTTCGAGGTCGAGGCCGGCACCGACCGTTCGCCGATGGCCAAGGTCGAGATCACGATGCCGGACGGCTCCCGACGGGGGGCCGAGTCCACCGGCGACGGGCCGGTCGAGGCGATCTTCGGGGCGATTCAGCTTGCCGCTGACGAAGGGGAGCCGGAACTGCGGGAGTATCGCGTGGCCGCGATCACCGGGGGCGAGGATGCCCTCGGCCAGGTGACGGTGGTCCTCAGGCGAAACGAGGTGACTGCCTCCGGGCAGGGGGTGTCAACCGACATCCTCGAAGCCTCCGCCCGTGCCTACATTCGTGCCTTCTCCGGCCTTGCCGACGAGCAGGTGCGACGCAAGCCGGAACAGGCGACAACCGGTCCCTGAACAGGGATCGATCAGCGGATCGGCCGGTGGCATCCCGGCCGATCCGTGATCCTCGTCACTCGGGCCCGGAAGCGTGAGCGCCGTCACCCACGGGTGGTCCGACCACCCGTAGCCTTCTGATCGTGGGGTTGCTGCCCGGCCCCCACTGAGATCAAAGTTCAACCAAGGTACAAGTGATAAAGATGATGGGCAAAGCACTCTTTTCTCTCCTCCATGTCCTGCCGGCCGACCACAGCAAGCCGCCGGTCAACTCCGAGACACGCCGGTAAGGGTCCCGTCATCCAGGGCCCCAAAGCCCGGAACCCCTCAAAGCCCCGCCCAACGGCGGGGCTTTTTCTTTGCCGCCACACCTCCCCCAAAGGTGGGGCCAACCGATGCCTGTACAGGCACTGACGGGCCCCACCGGTGGTGAGAGGGGGAGTTAGGTGGGCCTAACGGGATTCGGGACGTTTGTACGTGATACTGTACGTCGATGGGTTTGACCGTGACATCCCCGACCGTGAGCAGGGCGGATGCCGCCCCCTCGATCCGGACCGAGTTCGGTCCCGGCGGCGGGAACGGACACTCCGCCGCGGTTGGTCCCCGGGTCCGGCAGCTGCGCGAAGATGCCGGGCTCTCCCTGCGCGACCTGGCCGAGCGGAGTGGCGTCAGCGCGACCACTCTCTCGCAGGTTGAGCGGGGCAACAGCAGCCCGACCCTGAACGTGGCCGAACGGATCGCCTCCGGGCTCGGGCTGACCCTCTCGAAGCTGCTGCGGCTGGACGAATCTCCCCACGTGGTAGTCAGCCGGGCCGAAAACCACCGGCGACAGGTGCATGGCGGACACCGGATCGAGGAACTCACTCCGCCTCAGCCCGGACTGAGCGCCGAGATCTCGGCACACGAACTGGATCCGGGTGCTGCCACCGGTGCGGAAGGTGAGCCCCCGATGCATGCCCCCGGCAGTCGTGAGACCGCGGTCGTGCTTGAGGGCGCCCTGATCCTTGCGGTCGACGGGGAGCGTCTCTCGCTCTCGGCCGGAGACAGCGTCACGTTCGATGCCGACCTGCCCCACTATTTTGCAAACGAAAGCGATTCCGAAACCCGGTTCATCGCCCTGATCGCCGCGGGCCTTCGCCGCGGCTGAACGCCACAAGGAGAGCAAGCCATGCCGAAGACGATGTTCGAGAAGATCTGGGAAGCCCATGAGGTAAGGGAGGACCTGCTCTACATCGATCTCCACCTGGTGCATGAGGTGACCTCACCCCAGGCCTTCGAAGGTCTTCGCATGAACGGCCGTGCGCTGCGTCGGCCGGACAAGACGGTGGCCACCGCCGATCACAACGTGCCGACCGACGGCACCGCCACCGCGAGACTGATCGCCGACACGCTCTCCCGCAAGCAGGTCGAGACCCTGGAGGCGAACTGTGAGGAGTACGGGGTCCCGGTCTACAGCCTCGGGTCCGACTCCCAGGGCATCGTTCACGTGATCGGACCGGAGTTGGGCCTGACCCAGCCCGGAATGACCATCGTCTGCGGCGACTCCCACACCTCGACCCACGGTGCCTTCGGGGCGCTCGCCTTCGGGATCGGCACCTCCGAGGTCGAACACGTGATGGCGACCCAGACCCTGGTGCAGCGCAAGCCGAAGACGATGCGGATCAACTACACCGGCACCCTGCAGCCCGGCGTTACCTCCAAGGACCTGATCCTGGCCACGATCGGTCGGCTCGGCACCTCCGGCATGACCGGCCACGTCGTCGAGTACGCCGGCGAGGCGATCGAGGCCCTGACCATGGAACAGCGGATGACGGTCTGCAACATGACGATCGAGGGTGGCGGCAAGGCCGGGATGATCGCCCCGGACGAGACCACGTACGAGTACATGCGCGGCAGGGACGGAATGCCGGAGGACTACGAGGCCGCGGTCGCGCGATGGAAGCAGTTGCCGACCGAGGAGGGCGCCGAGTTCGACACCGAGGTGACCATCGACGCCACGGCGATCTCGCCGATGGTCAGCTGGGGCACGACCCCGGGGATGGTCGCCCAGGTTTCCGAGGTGGTACCCGACCCGGCGAAGATGGACACCCCGGCCGACCGGGAAGCGGCCGAACGGGCCCTCCAGTACATGGGTCTCGAGGCCGGGACCAGGATGGAGGACATCCGTCCCGAACGGGTCTTCATCGGCTCCTGCACAAACGCCCGGATCTCGGATCTGCGTGAAGCGGCGGCCGCGATCAAGGGTCGCAAGGTGGCCGACTCGATCCGGGCGATGGTCGTGCCCGGCTCGGCCAAGGTCAAGGCCCAGGCGGAAGCTGAGGGTCTCGACAAGCTGTTCAGCGAGGCCGGCTTCGAGTGGCGCGGCGCCGGCTGCTCGATGTGCCTCGGCATGAACCCGGACATCCTGATCGAGGGTGAACGCTGCGCCTCGACCTCGAACCGGAACTTCGAGGGTCGGCAGGGCAAGGGCGGACGCACCCACCTGGTCAGCCCGACCATGGCGACCGCCGCCGCGATCGAGGGCCACTTCGTCGACATCCGCACCTGGGCCTGAGCCGAACCGAGAACTGGAGAACAGTATGGAACCGATCAACATCATCGAGGGACCGGTATCGGTCCTTGACCGCAGCGACGTCGACACCGACCAGATCATCCCGAAGCAGTTCCTGAAACGGGTTGAACGCACCGGGTACGGCGAGTTTCTTTTCTACGACTGGATCCGTGACGGCGAGATCGAACTCGAACCGAACCCGATCCTCGTTTCGGGTCGGAACTTCGGCTCGGGGTCCTCGCGTGAGCACGCCGTCTGGGCGCTGGCCCAGTTCGGCTTCCAGGCCGTGGTCGCACCGTCCTTCTCGGACATCTTCTACTCGAACTGCACCAAGAACGGGTTTCTTCCCGTGGTCGCCTCGAAGGAAGACTGCGAGGCGCTGGCCGCAGCCGGATCCGGCCGGATCGACCTGCTGGAGCAGAAGCTGAGCTGGGACGGGGGAGAGGTCTTCTTCGAGATCGACCCCGAGATCAAGCGGCGACTGGTCGGCGGGCTTGACGACATCGCCCTGACGCTCGGCGATGAAGCCGACATCGAGCGCTTCGAGGCGGGCCCGGGGGGCAGCTACGGTCCGGTGACGACCGCGATCTGATGATGGTCGGTGGTGGCCCGGCCGACTGGGATGCTTCCGGATACGCCCAGACTGCCACTCCGCAGATGGAGTGGTCCGGCGATGTGCTCGACCGCCTTCGTCTGACCGGTGTCGAAACCGTGCTCGACGCCGGGTGCGGGAGCGGCGGGGTCACCGCCACGCTGCTCGAACGCCTGCCGCGAGGCAGGGTGGTCGCCCTGGATGGCTCCCCGGCGATGATCGCCGAGGCCGAGCGGCATCTGTCCGCCTTCGCGGATCAGGGTCGGGTGAGTTTCACCTGTCAGGACCTGGGTGAGTTCCAGTTGGACATTCCGGTCGACAGGGTCTTCTCGAACGCGGTGTTTCACTGGGTCCCCGACCACCCGGCCCTGTTTCGCAGACTCGCGGCGGCACTCCGCCCCGGTGGCCGTCTGGTCGCCCAGTACGGCGGCAGCGGCAACGTGACCGAACAGGTCACGGCGATCCGGGAACTGGTCGCTTGCGGTGACTTCAGCCCGTGGCTCGACGGCTACAGGACCCCCTGGACCTTCAACGGCCCGACGGAGACGGCCCGCTGGCTGGTTGAGGCGGGTTTCGATCGTCCCGAGTGTGATCTGGAGGAACGCATCGCCCGACCGGAAGATCCCCGCCGCTTCTTTGAAACCTCGTTCCTGGCCGAGGTAAGGGAGCGGCTCCCGGAGCAGGAACTTCCCCGTTTCGTCGACCGGGCGATGGTCGCGATGGGAAACCCGCGAAGCTTCAGGTACATCCGTCTCAATATCGATGCCCGCCGGATCTGACCGGTCGCAGAAAGAGAAACCAACCGAAATGAGCGCAACCCCACGCATCGTCGTCCTCGCCGGAGACGGCATCGGCCCGGAGATCGTCGGCGCCACCAGACAGGTTCTGGACCGGCTGGGCGAGTTCGAGTACAGCGACCACCTGATCGGGGGGGCCTCGATCGACCAGAATGGCACGGCCCTCACCGACGAGGTGATCGAGGCCTGCGCGAACTCGGACGCGGTTCTGCTCGGCGCGGTCGGCGGACCCAGATGGGACGAGGCGGTAGCCAAGGACCCGACCGCTCCACGGCCGGAACAGGGCCTGCTCGGGATCCGGAAGGCCCTCGGTCTGTACGCCAACCTGCGTCCGGTCAAGCCTTTCCCGGCGCTGATCGGCTCCAGCCCGCTCAAGCAGGATCGGATCGAAGGCACCGACCTGCTGGTTGTGAGAGAACTGACCGGGGGGATCTACTTCGGGGACTCCGGCCGTCGCGAGAACGGCACCGTCGCCTACGACGAGTGCGCCTACTCGGTGGCCGAGATCGACCGGATCAGCCGGGTCGCTTTCGAGTCGGCCCGCCAGCGTGCGAGGACCAGCGGGAGGGCGCCCCGCGTGACCTCGGTCGACAAGGCCAACGTGCTGGAGAGCTCCCGGCTCTGGCGGGAGACCGTGAAGAAGGTTGCCGTCGAGTACAGCGACGTCGAGCTCGACCACATGCTGGTCGACAACACCGCGATGCAGCTGGTCTCCCGTCCATCCGACTTCGATGTGATCGTGACCGAGAACCTGTTCGGCGACATCCTCAGCGACGAAGGGGCGATGCTGACCGGCTCGCTCGGCATGCTGCCCTCGGCTTCGGTCGGGGCGGACGGCAGCCCCGGGCTGTTCGAGCCGGTCCACGGATCGGCCCCCGACATCGCCGGGACGGGAAGCGCGAATCCGATGGCAACCATGCTCTCGGCGGCGATGCTGCTCCGCTTCGGTCTCGATCGTGGCAGCGACGCCGACCGGATCGAGGCGGCGGTCGACGGAGTACTGGCCGACGGACTCAGGACACCGGACCTGGCCACCGGGGCCGAGGGTGAGATTCCCGCCGACACGAAGGAAGTCACCGCCGCAGTCCTGGCGAAGCTCGATTGATCACCCCGACGCACCAGTGCGTCGGTACCATTACCGGACGTAACTGCGAGAGGAGCGACTGTGGAAAAAGCTGAGTACATCTGGCACAGCGGCGAGTTCGTCCGGTGGGACGAGGCGCAGGTGCACGTACTGAGCCACGGTCTCCACTACGGAACCGGGGTGTTCGAAGGTGTCCGCTGCTACAACGGCGAGCAGGGCCCGGCCATCTTTCGCCACTCCGACCATCTTCAGCGGCTCGAGGATTCGGCCCGGATGTACTACCTCGATCTCCCGTTCTCCAAGGAGGAGATCGGGGAGGCGACCCGCGAACTGATCCGGAAGAACGGTCTGGCCGACTGCTACATCCGGCCGCTCGCATTTCGTGGCTACGGCGAGATGGGTCTCTACGCCAAATCGGCTCCGGTCGAGGTGATCATCGCTGCCTGGCCATGGGGCGCGTACCTCGGCGAGGACGGCACGAAGAACGGGATCAGGGCGAAGATCTCATCCTGGCGACGGGTTTCGGCCGCCAGCCTGATCCCCCACGCGAAAGCCTCAGGCCAGTACCTGAACTCGATCCTGGCCAAGACCGAGTCGGCAAACGCCGGCTACGAGGAGGCGATCCTGCTCGATGAGCGTGGCTTCGTCTGCGAAGGATCCGGGGAGAACATCTTCGTGGTCAAGGAAGGCCGGGTGTTCACCCCACCGCAGGCTGCCTCGATCCTGGACGGGATCTCCCGGAAGTCGGTGATCCGCATTCTTGGCGATGAAGGGATCCAGGTCGAGGAGCGCGACGTTGCCCGCTCCGAGCTGTACCTCGCCGACGAGGTGTTCATGTGCGGCACCGCCGCCGAGGTGGTTCCGGTGCGCGAGATCGACGATCACCCGATCGGTGCCGGCGAGCCCGGGGACGTCACCAAGCTGGCCCAGTCGATCTTCCAGGATGCGATCCACGGCCGTGACCCCCGCTATCTGGACTGGATCGATCCGGTCAACCAGCCGGTCCGCGATCCGGGGCTTGGTAAGGTCACAACCTGAGTCTGCCATGGACACTTGCACTCGAAAGAACCTTCAGATCACCAGATGGGACGCCCGAATTACGGGCGCTGCGGGCTGACGCTCCCGCAGCAGCGCGGCTGTCAGAGCCGCGTCCGGTGCTTCCGGTCATTCCGCGGGCCGGATCTGAAGTCTTTCGAAAGGAACTGAAGTGACCGAGGTAACGCTTTACGACACGACCCTACGCGACGGCATGCAGGGTCAGGGCATGTCGCTGTCGGCCGAAGAGAAGGTCCGCGTGGTCCACGCGCTTGACCGGCTCGGGGTCCATTACATCGAGGCCGGCTTTCCGGCTTCCAACCCGAAGGAGGCCGAACTCTTCAGCCTGCTCGCGGGAGAGCAACTGGAGCAGGCCGTGATCTGCTCATTCGGCATGACTCGCCGCCGGGGGGTGAAGGCCGAGGAAGATGAGGCCCTCGGGTTGCTGGCGGACACCTTCGCCCCGGTGGTGACCATCGTCGGCAAGACATGGTCACTGCACCTGGAGAAGGTGACCAGGGTGTCCCGCGAGGAGAACCTGGCGATGATCGGTGAATCAGTCGCCTTCCTCAGGGAGAGCGGCAAACGGGTCTTCTACGACGCGGAGCATTTCTTCGATGCCTTCCGCGACGACCCGGACTACTCGCTGACCTGCCTTCGCGAGGCGGCGGATGCCGGGGCGGAGGCGCTGGTGCTATGCGACACCAACGGCTCCAGCCTCCCCGACCAGATCGCGGAAGCGACCGCCGCCGTCCACCGGGAGCTGCCGGGGGTTGAACTCGGCATCCACGTCCATAACGATCTCGAGTGCGCGGTGGCCAACTCGCTGGCGGCGGTCCGCGAGGGTGCCCGGCAGGTCCAGGGGACGATCAACGGATACGGGGAACGCACCGGTAACGCCAACCTCGTCTCGATCCTGCCGTCGCTGCAGCTGAAGATGGGCTTCGATGTGGTTTCGGAGGACCAGCTCGCCGAACTTTCAGGAACCTCCCATTTCGTCGCCGAGCTGCTCAACCTGCCGGCCAACCCGAATCAGCCGTACGTGGGGCGCAACGCCTTCGCCCACAAGGGCGGCCTTCACGTGGCGGGGATCGCTGCCGACGCCAGCACCTTCGAGCACATCGACCCGGAGGTGGTCGGCAACAGCCGGGCGATCCTGCCTTCGGAACTTTCGGGCAAGGCGACGATCGTCTCCCGGGCGAAGGAGCTCGGCCTCGATCTGGATGATGCCGCTGCCCGTGAAGTGACCGAGGAGCTCAAACGCCGTGAGCATGCCGGCTACCAGTACGAGGCGGCGGATGCCTCGTTCGATCTGCTGCTGCGGCGCGAAGCGGGTGAGTACGAACCCCTGTTCACCCTGGAGAGCTTCCGGGTTATCACCGAGATGCACGGCGATGGCCGGGCCAGTGCCGAGGCGGTGCTGAAGATCCGGGTCCAGGGGGATCGCCAGGTGGCGGTCGCGGAGGGCAACGGTCCGGTCGAAGCCCTCGATACCGCGCTGCGGTCGGTGATCGACCGTTACTACCCGCATCTGGCGGAAGTGGATCTGACCGGCTACCGGGTGAGGATTCTCGACTCCGATCACGGCACCGGGGCTGGCACCCGGGTGCTGCTCGACTCCTCCGACGGGGAGAGGTCCTGGGGTTCGATCGGGGTCTCGGAGAACATCATCGAGGCTTCCTGGGAGGCGCTGGTCGACTCGCTCGAGTACGCCTCTTCCCGCACGGAGCAGGCCGGATGAACCGGACGCCGCTCGCCCTGGCCCGGCCCGAGATCGGGCCGGAGGAGGAGCGGCTGGTGCTCGAAGTGCTGCGTTCGGGGCAGCTTTCACTAGGCCCGATGCTGGAGCGCTTCGAGCAGGAGTTCTCCGGCTGGCTCGGGGTCGAGGACGCGATCGCCGTCTCCAGCGGCACCGCCGCCCTCCACCTCGGGGTGCGGGCCAACGGATGGGGTCCGGGCGACGAAGTAATACTCAGTCCGTTCACCTTCGTCGCCTCCGCGAACTGCCTGCTCTACGAGGGCGTGAAACCGGTCTTCGCCGACATCGACCCGGGGACCGGCAACTTTGATCCGGGGCAGGCCGCGGCGGCGATCGGGCCGGATACCGCCGGCCTGCTGCCGATCGACATTTTCGGCTGGCCCGCCGATATGCCCGCCTTCGAGCAACTCGCGGCGGAACATGGGCTCGGCCTGCTGGAAGACTCCTGTCAGGCGCTGGGGGCGATCGACCGGGAGGGCCGCAAGGTCGGATCCCGCGGCAATCTCGCCACCTTCGCCTTCTACGCCAACAAGCAGATGACCACCGGAGAGGGAGGCATTCTCATCCCCCGGAACGCGGATGAGGCAGCCCGAATCCGCTCTGAACGCAACCAGGGCCGGGCGCTGGACATGGACTGGCTCGATCACGACCGGCTCGGCTTCAACTACCGGATGAGTGACATCCAGGCCGCGATCGGGGTCGCCCAGATCGGGCGGATCGACCAGCTGCTGGCCGGGCGGGCGAGGGTCGCCGGACTGTACGGTGAGGCGCTCGCCGGGATCGAAGGACTTGAGCTCTGGCCTGACTCGAACGGCCAGGCCCGCCGCAGCTGGTTCGTCTACCCGGTAAGGCTGCCCGAGGGCAGCGACCGGAACGGGGTGATCCGGCAGCTGGGGGAACAGGGAATCCCGGCCAAGGCGTACCTGCCGGCGATCCACCTGATGCCCCACCTGCGCGAATACGGCTACGGCGAGGGCGACTTTCCGCAAGCCGAGGCCCTCGCCGCCCGCTCGCTCGCCCTGCCCTTCCACGCCGGCCTGAACGAAGCAGACATCACCCGGGTCGCAACGGCGCTGGCCGCAGTCCTGGCCTGAGAGGTTCAAACAGTGCTTATATGACTGCGGTGCTGGTCAATTCGCAGCATGAGCGTCGCGGTCACAGTCCGGGATCTGCCCGTAGAGGTACGGGACGGACTTGCGGCCCGCGCGCGTCGCAGCGGCAAGTCGCTTCAGGAATATTTGCGCGGGATGCTGATTGAGACAACCTCGCGGCCGGCGCTGGATGATGTGATCGCCCGGGCCCGCACCCGGGTTGAGGCGACCGGCTCAAGGGTGGGCGGGGAGGCGATCCTCGCCGCACGCGACGCCGATCGCCGATGAAGCCGGTCGTGGTCTGCGACTCATCGGCCATCGTCGCGATGCTGATCGACGCCGGCCCCGATGGGCGCTAGGTATACACGCCGCCAGCGCTAAGCCCCATATGCGTTTTGCAGCAAGATACCTCGGAGGATCTGAAGCATGAGAAGGTAGCAACCCTCCACTCTTGGTCCACTGCCATCTGGCTGGGGAATGTCGCAGGTGGCATCTTGCTGTCCCTGGGCAGGTTGTTGCCTGCAACTGGCAATGGTAAAATGCGTGGTATGAGAACAACCATTGATCGAGCTGGTCGGATCGTGATCCCCAAGCGGGTGCGTTCAGCGCTCCAGCTGAGCGGTGGGGAGGAAGTCAGGGTTGAGTTGGTGGGAGAGCGGATCGAGTTGACGCCGGCACCTCGACCGACCGGACTCAAGAAGAACGCTCTCGGGATCCTGACTTCCGATCTCGATCTGCCCGAGCACGGGCCGGATGAAGTCCGCCATGCACTCGAGCGATCTCGGCGGTGAATGCCCCCGACAGCTCGGTTCTGATCGCCGGGTTCGTTCCCAGCCACAGGTATCACCCGGAAGCGATATCGGCGCTTGCCGAGGTGAAGAAGGATGGGAACCTGATCGCTCACACCATCGCCGAGAGTTACTCGGTCCTCAGCTCACCGGGTGGCAGCTACCGGGCAGAGCCCGGGGCAGTGGTCATGTACCTCGAACAGTTCATCGGCGATCAGCCGGTCGGGATGCCGCCATCCACGTACCCGGAGGCAGTACGGCTGCTGACGGAGACGAATCGCGCCGGCGGCATGGTCTACGACGCGCTGATCGGCCTTGCTGCCCGTGATGCGGGGCTGGCCCTGCTCAGTCTCGATGCCCGCGCCCGACCGATCTACGAGCTCTGCGGCGCCGAGTTCCGGATCCTCGCCGACCTTGGAACTTGAGCGGTTCGGTTGGCCTGTGGGCAGAGCCCACCCGTGCACGACTTGAATCCCCCAGGGCCATTTGGGCACATTTCGGGCCACCAGCCCGTGCTCGGGACTGATCTACGATAATCGGGTTTGTGACCAGGCAGCCTGAAAAAGAGACCTCCCGCTTTCGTGACCAGCCCGATCCCCGGTTCTGGCGGATGAACCGTTCGATCGATTTCGACCGGCATCTCGCGCCGTACGACGTGGCGCAGTCCCGCGCCCACGCGAAGGCCCTCAACCGGATCGGTGTGATCGGTGACGAGGAGCTCCCGACCCTGGACCGCGGCCTTGCGACGATCGCCGACGAGCTGTCCAGCGGCAGTTTCGCCTTCATCGAGGCCGACGAGGACATCCACATGGCGGTCGAACGTCGGCTCGGTGACCTGATCGGCCCGCTGGCCGGCAAGCTCCACACCGGCCGGTCCCGCAACGACCAGGTGGCGACCGATCTGGCTATGGCGGTTATGGATCGCTCCGAAGCGGCCTGCCGGAAGATCGCCGAGGCGATGGGGGAGCTGCTGCGGCTGGCGAAGGAGCATGCCGACTGGCCGATGCCCGGTTACACCCATCTGCAGCGGGCCCAACCGGTCTATCTCGGCCACCATCTGCTCGCCTGGTTCTGGATGCTGTCCCGCGACCTGGACCGCTTCGCCCGGGCGAGGGATGCCGCCGCGGTGATGCCGCTCGGCACCGGGGCGATGGCCGGGGTGAACTGGCAGATCGACCGCAGTCAGGTTGCCGCCGATCTCGGTTTCGACTCGGTCACGGTCAACTCGCTCGATTCCACCTCTAATCGGGACTTCGTACTCGACTACCTGTCGGCCGCCTCGATCGCCGCCACGCACCTCTCCCGGATCGGCTCGGAACTGGTGATCTGGTCCTCGACCGAGTTCTCTTTCTGCCGGATCGCCGAGCCTTTCACCTCCGGTTCCTCGATCATGCCGCAGAAGCAGAACCCGGACTCGGCCGAGCTGCTGCGGGCCAAGGCGCCCCGGGTGATCGGGGACTTCACCACCCTGCTCGGAGTGATGCACGCCCTGCCGCTCACCTACGGCAAGGACATGCAGGAGGACAAGGAACCCTTCTTCGATGCCGCCGACACGATCGAGGGGATCCTCGACATGACCGCGGGGATCTGCGAGGGCATCAGCTTCAGCCGGGAGCGGCTGCTGGAGGCCTCCCGCGACGAGATGCTGGCCGCGACCGAGATCGCCGATCTGCTGGTCCGGCGCGGTGTCCCGTTCCGTGAGGCCCACGGTGTCGTCGGGGATCTGGTTCGGCAGTGCGTCGCCGAGAACCGCAGACTCTCCGAGCTGACCCGGGAGGAGATCGCATCCCGTTCACCTGAACTGGACGAGGAGTACTACGAGGTGCTCGAGCACGGTAGTTGGCTCGAATCAAAGGTCAGCGAAGGCGGCACATCGAGTGTCAGCCTTGATCGTCAGATCAAGTTGGCCGAGTCCCGGTTGGACGTGATCTGAACCCGGGTCAGCCGGGACTCGCGCCGCCGGTTCCCACTCCGCCACCCGCGTTGCCGGGCGTAGTAGGTGCCGGGGTGGGGTCCGGCGCTGGAGCCGGAGCCGGGGTCTCGGCCGGCGGGGCAACCGGAGCCGGCGCCGGAGCCGGTTCCGGCGTGGTGGCTTCCGGAACATAGGTATCGGTGGGCGGAGCGACATAGTCGCCGGTTCCGTCCGTGGTGGTCCCGGTGTCGGCCTCGAGACCGGCAGCCTCCGCGGCCCGTTCGGCCGTGCGGTTGGCCTCGATGGACTGCCAGGCCTCGATCACCCGGGCCCAGATGATCGCCGGGAAGGTACCTCCGTCGACCGGACTTCCCCCGTACTCGGTCAACATCTGCTTGTAACCCTCGGCGTAGCCGACCCAGACGCAGGCGGTGACCTCGGTGATCCCGCCGCAGAACCAGGCGTTCGAGTTGTTCTCCGTGGTTCCGGTCTTGCCCCACTGGGACTCATCGCCGATGTTGGCGTTCTTGCCGGTGCCGGAGGTGACCACCTGGTGGAGGATTCCCTTGGCCGTGGAGGCGACCTCGGGGTCGAGCACCCCGGTGCTCATCACCTCGTTCTTGCCGCCCCGGATCGTCTTGCCCTGCTCGTCGCTGACCTTGGTGAAGGAGACCGGCGAGTCGCCGGGGTCGGGGGCCAGGGTGCCACTGACCCGCCGCCCGTCGTTGCCGAGGGTCGAGAAGGCGTAAGTCCACTGGAGCGGGGTTACCTCGGAAGTGCCGAGGACCATCGCCGGGTTGGTCGAGATCGGATCGCTCACGCCCATCCTGTGAATCGTCCGGGCGATCGCTTTCGGCCCGCCCTTGATCGTCTCGATGCCGAGCTGGGCGTAGACCGAGTTGTCCGAATTGATCGTGGCGCTGACCAGATCGCTGGTGCCGGCGTAGCTGTCGCCGTAGTTCGAGACCGAGTAGGGCTCCCGGTGCCATCGCTTCTTGCCGTCTTTGCCCTTGACCTTCCATTTGCGCCAGAAGATCTGCGGCGCGGATTCGAAGGTGGTGTAGGGCGAGATCCCCTGCTTCAGCGCGGTCAGCAGCACGAACGGCTTGATTGTCGAGCCCGGCTGGCGGAATCCCTGGGTGGCGAGGTTGAACGGGGCGGTTTCGTAGTCGGGACCGGCCACCATTGCATCGATCGTGGCGTCCTTGTTGTTGATGATCACGACCGAGGCGGTTGGACCGACCCCTCCGAGCGTGCTGTCGACCGCATTCTGGGCGGCGGCCTGAACCTCCAGGTCGAGTGAGGTCTTCACCTTCAGGCCACCGAAGAAGGTGCGGCCGGCGCCGAATCGGTCGACCAGCTGCTGGCGAACCCAGGATGTGTAGTACGGCGCCTTCGAGTCGAGCGGGGGCAGCTTGATGTCGTCATCGGCCGGAAGTGCTTCCGCCGTGGCTTCCTCGTACTGATCGTTGGTGATGTACCCCTGATCCAGCATCTTGCCGAGCACGATGTTGCGGCGGGTGAGGGCGGCATCCGGGTCGTTCTTCGGGTCGTATCCCCAGGGGTTCTGGATGATTCCGGCCAGCAACGCGGCTTCGGCCGGGGCGAGCAGGGCCGCGCAGGGAGACTCCTCGGTTCCGCAACCCGGGTGGGCCTCGCCGAAGTAGGTCCGTGAGGCGGCCTCGATCCCGTACGCACCGGCACCGAAATAGACCGTGTTCAGATACTCGGTGAGAATCTTGTCCTTGGTCCACTCCTGCTCGATGTGGTACGCGAGCGACATTTCGCGCACCTTCTGGAACACGGTTCGATCGTTCTGTGCCTCGAGCGCCTGCTTGACCAGCTGCTGGGTGACGGTGGACGCTCCCTGCTTGGCACTGCGGGTGATCACATCCTGCATCAGGGCTCGACCGAGCCCCTTGAAGTCGATCCCGCGATGCTCGTAGAACCGTTCGTCCTCGATCGAGACCACCGCGTTCTTCATGTTCGGGGAAATCTGGTCGGGGCGGAGCAGGGTGCGATTCTGATTCGAACTGAGCGTCCCGATCAGCTCCCCCTGGCTGTCGGTGACCACGGTGTTCTTGGCCGCCTTGAACTGCGCGTACTTCTCGATCGCCGGCAGATCCTGCGAGACCGCCATGACCATGCCGAAGAAGGCGGAGAACAGGCCGAGCAGACCCAGCCCGAGCATGATGAAGAGAATCCGCAACTTCTTGATTTTCGGCTTGCTCCGGGGTGGTTCCGGGGTCGGGAGGGTGGCGACACCCACCGGGGGCCGACCGTCCCAGCCGGATCCCCCCTCGCCGCCCGGGGGCGGCGGAATCGGTATTACCGCTCCCGGCTGGTCCTCCGCCGACTTCCGCCGCCACGGACGTGGCAGGCGAAGGCGTCGGACCCTTCTCGTGAAGGCCCCCTTGTCACCGTTTCCACCGGACGTTCGGGCAGAGCCTTTTCGTTGCTTCCGACGGCTGGTTCGACTCTCGGCGCTGTCGCTCCGGTCACGGCTGCCTCTTGGCGGTCGCAGGACCGATTCAGCCCGATCGGATCCCGCGGAACGCCGGTCGCCGTCATCCGGCTGCCCGGCGTGATCGGGAACGTGACCGTTTGCTCCGGGTGCGGATCCCGGCCGGGTATCTGTCTTCTTGGAGGACATGTGCTCGCTGATGGACGAGAGCGGGGCAGAGCCCCCTGAAACGCACGGCCAGATGGGGGTAAGGGAAGCCTGAACGACCGGACCGCGTCGCTCAGTCTAGCATTCAGGACGTGGGCATCAAGGAAAACGGGGATGAGGATACCGTCGGGGAGAACTGGCTCGAAGAGTCGAGCGAACTCGGCCGGAACTCGGTCGAGGCACTGCCGGAGGGCGCTCTTGCCCGTCAACTCGCGCTGAAACGTCCGCTGCGGGTCAAGCTGGGGATCGATCCGACAGCACCCGACATCCACCTCGGCCACACGGTGGTTCTCAACAAGTTGCGTCAGTTCCAGGATGCCGGCCATCAGGTGGTCCTGATCATCGGTGACTACACGGCGCGGGTCGGAGATCCGAGCGGCCGTTCCGACCAGCGACCGGTTCTCTCTCCCGAGCAGATCGATGCGAATGCCGCCACCTTCCAGGACCAGGCATTCCGGGTCCTGGACCGCGAACGCACCGAGATCCGGTTCAACAGCGAATGGCTCCGGATGGAACCCGACGAGCTTTTCGGGCTGATGGCCCGGGTGACCGTCGCCCGGCTGCTTGAACGGGACGACTTCCAGAAGCGCATGGCAGCAGCGGAGCCGATTTCGGCCCTTGAACTCCTGTACCCGCTGCTTCAGGGGTACGACTCGGTGGCGATCAAGGCCGACGTCGAACTCGGCGGAACCGACCAGAAGTTCAACCTGCTCTTCGGCCGCGACGTCCAGAACTCCTTCGGCATCGCGCCCCAGTCGGTGATGACCATGCCGATTCTTCCGGGCACCGACGGGGTGCGCCGGATGTCGAAGTCAACCGGGAACTACATCGGCGTCACCGACCCGCCGCCGGAGATGTTCGGCAAGGTGATGAGCGTCCCCGACACCTGCCTGCCCGAGTACTGGAGTCTCCTCCTCGGGGAGAGCGCGCCCGGGGATCTGGACCCGAACCAGTCGAAGCGGACCCTCGCGAAACGGCTCGTCGACCGCTTCCACGGAGCCGGCGAGGGAGCAGACGCCGAGGAGGCCTTCAACCGGGTTTTCGTGCGTCGGGAGATGCCGCGGGAGATCGAGGAGTATCGGCTGGCGGACACAGGCGAGGTTCACCTGCCCGCCATTCTCGCCGATGCCTTCGGAGTTTCCCGGAGTGAGGCCCGGCGTCTGCTGGTCCAGGGCGGGGTACGTCGTGACGGCGAGGTCCTGTCGGGCGAAGTCCTCGACCTGCCCGCCGCAGAACTTGACGGACGGGTTCTGCAGATGGGCAAGCGTCGCTTCCGCCGTTTCAGCCAACCGAGCTGATCCCGGGCGACCGCTTCCTGCCGGCCGGGGATCGCCTCCGGGTCCCGCGGTCCCACCCCGCTGATCCCCTGCTCCCCGGGTGATCCCCAGCCCCAGAGCCAAACCCCGGATCGGCCACGGGATCACTCGACGCGGACTCGTGGTTCCTGTATAGTTCTGCGTCCGCTGAGTCGAGCAGTCAGCCCGGCTCCAGTACCGCGAGCGTGGAGTACCCACGCGGCGAGGTGCGCGGTCTTTGAAAACTGAGCAGCGTGCATTACTCCGGGCGGCTCGTCCGTTCGGGGAAATGTTTGAGCCCGATTTGCCCTGCGCTTCAACGGCGCAAGGCGAGTCATTCGTCCGATGCCTGCTCGGCGTCGGACTGTTTTATCCCGTCATATCCGTTGCCAAGACTGTGTACCGGCAACACTCCGATATGACAGCTCTACGTTGATATGTCAGAGGAACCCGATCCTCGGATCGGGCGCGAGCCTTCGGGCCCGCATTGATACCTCGAAACATTTTTCACGGAGAGTTTGATCCTGGCTCAGGACGAACGCTGGCGGTGTGCTTAACACATGCAAGTGGTGCGACGAACCAGGCTTCGGCCTGGGGCAAAGCCGCGAACGGGTGAGTAACACGTGGGTAATCTGCCCCGATGACCGGGACAACCCGAGGAAACTCGGGCTAATACCGGATGTTGTGCACAGACACAAGTCTGTTCACTAAAGGTAGCTTCGGCTTCCGCATTGGGAGGGGCCCGCGGCCCATTAGCTTGTTGGTGGGGTCAAGGCCTACCAAG